>CAVJHQ010000012.1:0-37744 GCA_963649365.1 Alloprevotella sp. | reverse complement strand
AAGGTCCTCCGCGCGGCTGACCTGCGGTTTCCCGCTCGGCTGGTGCGCCGCGCGAGGAATTACTTTACGCACCCGCGCGCCCGCGCGCAAGGGGGCGCGCGGTCGTCCACGGTTTCTGCACAATTGCCGGCCCACGGCGCCTTGTCTATATATATGTGGGAAGTCGCACGCACCCTCCAGCTCTATTAAGAGGGCTTGCAATCTTGCCGAGCTTCTTACCCGCTCCGCAGATTTCAGTGGAATAGACTCCTCCGACTGTCTTGCTCAGCGAGCCCCTCTCCGCAAGACGTCCAATGAAGTATCGGCTACCGCTTGCCTCTTCCGTAAATGGTTAGTTGTGAAGTTCTCTACACAATGTTGACTCGCGTTGCTTGGGTGCGTATAGTTCTTTCTTGCGCAAGACGCGCTCGCAAATATTGCGGGGTGGAGCAGTCTGGTAGCTCGTCGGGCTCATAACCCGAAGGTCGTAGGTTCAAATCCTGCCCCCGCGACCATAAATGTTCAGGTCATCGACTTTGTCGGTGGCCTTTTTTCTTGTCTTGGGACCACCTCAGAGACCACTCTCCCAAAGTTCGGAAGGCTTCCAAAGTTCCGGAAGCCTTCCGAACTTGGTTTAGGCATCTATATTCGCAGGTAGACGCGTTGCTCGATGTGCTGGAAAGAAGCCCGACGAGTTTGGAAGCCTTCCGAACTTGGGGGGGCAGCTTGGGGAGTTATGCGCCTTCGCTAGCGGCGGAGGTTACGGCGAGGGCGGGGAAATCGTCGACGGGGCCGACGCCGTCGTAGATGCTGCGGATACGGACCTTCTCGCAGGCTGCGCGCTGCGCCGACTCGCCGCAAACGAAGTCGACCCATGCCTGCGCCTGCTCCAGATTGTCGGCGCCCTTGGCCACGGCAGTGCACCCGAGGGCCACAAGGCAACCTTCCTTGGGATACACGACCTCGAGCTCGCCCGTCTGATCGGCCATCGCCGTCGCCGCCGCCTCGGACACGAGCCCCGCGACGGCGACGCCGTCGAGCACGTCCTGCAGAACGTCCGCCGAGCTCGCGCGCACGGCTCCGTCCGCCTGCGCCCACACCGCGGAGAGAAACGCCTCGCCTCCCGGGGTCACGGTGCCGTCCTCGGCCGTCGTCACGTAGGCTGGCAGCAAGTCGCCGACGGCGCGGACGGCTTCCCGCGCGGTCTTTGCCACGGCATCCGTCGCCGGGTCAGAGACCGCCACCAGGCCCTTGAGCTTCTCGCCGACCAGCGACTCATAGCCCTCGACCTCGACGCCGAGCCTCTGCGCCCGGTCCTTGTTGACGACGATGACGCTCGCCTCGCGGGAAACCGGCGTCACATAGCCGTCGGTGTTCCGGCAGTCGTCGCGCACGCTCGCGTTCGCCGCCGAGAAGCACTTCTCGTAGCTCGACGCCCCCGCCGCGTACCAGGAAGCGTCGCCGCCCCAGACCACGTCGGCCACGACGCGGCCCGCCGCCACCTCGGCGGCCACGTCGTCGCGGCACTCCGCCGCGGTCTTCTGCACGACGTCGACCACCACGCCGGTCTCCTGCATGAACGCCGGCACGAAGGCGTTGATAAGGGCCTCGTCGCAGCAGGTGTACATGGTCAGCTTGCCGCCGAGCTTCTGCGCCTCGGCCTCGTCCGCCGAGGCCGACGGCTCCGCGGGGACGTCCTCGTCGCCGTGCGAGCAGGTTGCCGCGCCGAAGGCGGCGCCCGCCGCGACAACAACGGCGCCGACGCCGCCCGCAACGAACGAACGCCTGGTCAGCTGTGGTTTCTTGATTTTCGGCAGCTTCATCGCGACCATCCTCGGCCCTTCTCTACCCCGCCAGGAACGCCGGCATGCGGCCCTCGGACGCCGCCCGCGCCAGCTCAAAGAGCGCATCCGCCACGCCCTCGTCCGCACAGGAGCCGATAATGTAATTCGCGGCCTTCTTGACCTCGGGCGTCGCGTTGTCGACGGCCACGGAATACTTGACCTTGCGGAGGATCTCCAGGTCGTTCGCAGCGTCGCCGAAAACGACGACCTCATCGGGGGCGATGCCCGTGGCGGCAAGAAGCTCTTCGAGCCCGCGCGCCTTGCTCACGCCTTGCGGCATGATGTCGAACCAGCCGGGAATCGGCGAGACGATCCGCAGCTCGGGCGCCGCCTCCTCGACGATGCGGCGCGTGCGGTCCATCTGCTCGTCCCCGCCGGGGCACGCGATGGTCGCGGCAACGAAGTCGATGTCGGGCACCTCGTCGACCATGCCGCCGACGAACTTGACGCGCGCCTCGTAGCGCGCGAGCACCTCGGCCGACGGGGCGCCGACGGCGTAGGCGGGATTCAGCAGGTTCGACTCGGCCGGGTAGCACACGAGGAACATCTCCTCGCCCGCGAGCGCGTCGGCCAGCTTGGCCAGGCCCTCATGCGGGATCAGCGTGAGCGAGACCGTGCGCCCCGCCGCGCGCACGCGCTTGCCGTTGGAGAGCACGCCGGTCAGGAAGCACGTCTCGTCCGCGTGGAACAGGCGGAACAGCTCGGACAGGTCGCGGCCGGTCGAGGGGCCGAAGAGCACCCCGGCGCCGACGGCGGCGTGGATGGCCTCGGCGGTGCGGCGGCTGATCCCGCGCGCGCCGAGCGGGACGAGGGTGTTGTCCATATCCGTGAGGGCGAGCTTAATCAAGAGTTTCGCCTTTCTCCGAAAGTGCTTCGTGGCCGGGGCGAGCCTCGTGGCCGTCCTCTGCGCCGTGGCCGGGGCGAGCGTCGTGACCGCCCTCTGCGCCGTGGCCACCCCGCGCGCCGTGGCCGCCCCGCGCTCCTCGGGCTGCCGCGGCGCGTCGCGCAGCCGCCCCGCGCTGCTTTCCGGCGCCGCGTTCCTTTCCGGCGCCGCCCTCGCGCAGCCTCCCGCCCTCGCGGGCGAACGGCTGCCACATCCCGATGCGCAGGTCGAGCGTGTCCAGGGGCGTCCCCGCCTCGGCCTCCGAGTTCAGCGGCGTGAGCACATCGAAGCGGTCGATGTGAAGAAGCACCTGCTCTATGTCCACGATGCCCCAGATGCGCAGCGCGCGGCCGCCCTTCTCGCGGACCACGAGGTCGCGGTAGCCGGAGCTGCGGCGGACGCCTTTCCAGTCCAGGGACTCGACGTCGTTGTAGAAGAAGCACACGTCACGGCCCAGAAACGGCGTGATGACGCCGCGGTCCCGGAAAAACGAGACCTTGTAGCGGCCCAGCAGCAGCCACATCCCGAACACCGTGAGGTTGAAGGCGGCGGAGAACGCGAGCAGCACTTCTTGCCTGGCGTCGAACAAGCCGATCATACAGAAGATGCCCAGCAGCACGCCCACGCAGCCCACGATCAGCATCGCGATGACGAGCGAGCGCAGGAAATCGGGCGAGACGACGTACGTGTCGTGGTGGCTATGGTGCCGCTCGGCGATGCGCAGCGGGCCCGCCACGTGCTCCAAGAAGGTGGCGAGCGCGCCGGGAACGATCGCGAGGATGGAGAGAAGCGCCGCGGCCAAGTCCTATGCCTCCCGAGGGGCGACGGCCGGCGCCGGAGCCTCCGCGAACTTGGCCACCAGGCGCTCGAGCATGTTCACCGTGGCCTCCATGCTCGGCACGGGGATGAACTCGCGCACCGAGTGCGCGTTGTAGCCGCCGGTGGCCAGGTTCGGGCAGGGCAGGCCGCGGAAGGTGAGCTGCGCGCCGTCCGTGCCGCCGCGCACGGCCACGACGGAGGGCTCGATGCCCGCCTCGCGGTTGGCGTCCATGGCGTAGTCGACCAGGAACTCCTTGCCGGCGAAGTGCTCGGCCATGTTGCGGTACTGCTGGCGCACCTCGACCGTGACGGTACCGGCGCCGTAGCGCTCGTTGAGAAGGGCCGCGATGCCGCGCAGGCACGCCTCGCGCGCGGCGAACTTCTCGCCGTCGAAGTCCCGCAGGATGTACTTGAGGGTCAGCTCGGACGCGGAGCCCTCGATGTCTGTAGGGTGATAGAAGCCCTCGCGGCCGCAGGTGTGCTCGGGGCGCTCCCAGGCCGGCACGAGCCGCTCGAACTCAGACGCGACCGTGATGGCGTTGACCATGACGTCCTTGGCGCTGCCGGGGTGGACCATCACGCCGCGCACGCGGACCGTGGCCTCGCAGGCGCTGAAGCACTCGTAGTTGAACTCGCCCAGGGTCTCGCCGTCGACGGTGTAGCCGTAGGCCGCGCCGAGGGCGTCGAGGTCGAGCAGGCTCGCGCCGTGGCCGATCTCCTCGTCGGGGACGAAGGCGATCTTGAGCGTGGGGTGCGGCAGGGCCGGGTCCGCCACCAGGCGGGCAAGAAGCGCGCAGATCTCGGCCACGCCGGCCTTGTCGTCGGCGCCCAGAAGCGTCGTGCCGTCGGTTACCACGATGTCCTGGCCGACGAACTTGGCCAGGTCGGGGACCTGCTCGGGCGTGGTCTGCACGGGCACGCCGTCGACGACGCCGGCCACGAGCGGGCCGCCCTCGTAGCGCACGACGCGGGGGCGGACGCCGGCGGCCGGGGCGTCGGGGGCGGTGTCGATGTGCGCGCAGAGCATGAGCGCGGGGGCGGACTCGGCGCCGGCGGAGGCGGGCAGGGTCGCCGTCACGTAGGCGTGGTCGTCGACCGAGGCGTCGGACAGGCCGAGCTCGGAAAGCTCGCCGCCGAGCACGCGCGCCATCTCGTGCTGGCGAGGGGTCGAGGGCGTGACCTGCTCGTTATCGGGATCTGACTGGGAATCGACCTGCACATAACGCAGGAACCGCTCGAGGACGTCGCTCATGCACGCACCCATTTCTGACGAGGTTTCAACGCCCTCGATTCTACCGCCAACACGCCCTGGCGGCCACGCGGGCGCCGCGGGGCCGCGGCCGCGGCGCGGGCCGGGCCGCGGGACAGCCGGCGAGCCCGGGACCGGGGCCGAAGCTGGGGTCGGGGGCCGAGGCCGAGGCGCTTCTTGCCATCGCTTCTTTACAGCGCGGCCAGGACCGGCTCCAGATAGGCCGCCACGCCCGCCTCGTCGCAGCTGGCGGTCACGTGATCGGCCGCGGCGAGGACCTCGGGCTCCGCGTTGGCCATGGCCACGCCGTCGCCCGCGGCGCGGATCATCTGCAGGTCGTTGTTGCCGTCGCCGAACGCGACCGTGTCCGCCGCGTCGACCCCCAGGTGGCCGCAGAGCCAGCGCAGGGCGGCGCCCTTGTTCGCGCCGGCGCGCGCCACCTCGGTGTTGTTCGCCAACGAATAGGTCCACTCAAGCCCCTCGACCGAGTCCGCCGCCGCGCGGACCTCGTCGCGATGGACGTTTCCGGGATGCAGGAACGTCACCTTGGTCACGGGGCCGAGCGCGAGCAGCTCGTCGAGCGAGCAGTCGCACGGCGTCCGGAGGCTCAGGAAGAAGCGCTCCATCACGGGGTCGCCCTCGGCCGCCTCGCTCACGATGGGCAGGCGGCGGCGCTCGGTGTAGACCTTGTCGCCGATAAAGACGTCGAAGGTCACGGGAAGGTCGCCGATGGCGGCGTAAAGCCTCTTTACCTGCTCCGGGTCCATGGGGACGCTGCGCAGCGCTCGCCCCTCGCGCAGGTCGACGACCGAGGCGCCGTTGCTGCACACGGCGTAGCGGACAGCGTCGCTTTCCGCGAGCACGGGCGGGATGCCGCTCGCGTTGCGCCCCGTGCACGGGACGAACTGGACGCCCTTCTTCGCCGCGAGCGCCAGGACGCGGCGGTTGCGCTCGGGCACGCGCTTGCGGGAATCAACGAACGTGCCGTCCAGGTCGGTGAACACGAGCTTGAGCATAATCTGGGACCTCCATCGTCCAAAACAGAGTCAACCATGCCACAAACAGCCCTCCCACGTGCGGCTCGTTGAGGGGCGGTGGTATTATTTGCCCGTTCAACAGGCGATTCGAAAGCAGGCAGAGGAGGCGGCAAGATGAGCAGCGACTACGAGCGCAGGCGCAGCGAGCGAGAGGCGCGCCGTGCCGCGGCCGCCTCCGGTCGCGGGCACGGCGCGGCGTACGCGCAGGACCCGGCCGCGGCGACGAGCCCGCGGCGCCGGGGCGCCCAGCGGCCCGCCATCAGCTCGGTGCCGCTCTCTTCCGCGCGCGCGACGTCGCGCCCGGGCGGCGCGCCGTCGGGCGGCGCTTCTCGCCAGCCGGCCTATACCGGCGGGCGAAGGGCTGCGGCGCGGTCGGGTTCGGCGGGCGGCGGCAAGAGCGCCCGGCAAGGCGGGGAGCGCGCCTCAGGCAGGGGCTCTGCGGACGCGCTGCAGGCGGCGGGTCGCGTCGCTCACGCAGTCGGCCGCGGGCTCGCGGCGCTTCTTGCCCTCCTGTGGCGCGTGGCCGTCGCCCTCTGGCACGGCGTCCTCGCCGTGCTGCGCGTGCTCGTCCCGCTCTGCCGCCGTTACCCGAAACCTGCGCTGGCCTGCGCCGGCGCCGTCGCCGTCGCCATCGCCGTCGCCGTCGCCCGCGGCGAGATAGCGGCCTCGCAAAAGGCGGCCTACGACGCCGCCGTGCATGCCGGCGCCCAGCAGCAGGCCCAGGCGCTCGCCTCGGCGGTCGTGCAGAGGGCCGAGCAGGTGGTCGAGCCCGCGAGCACCCCGCGCGACCAATGGACCCAAGGCCAGATGCCGTATCTGTACCAGATCGACCCGCAATGGTCTCACGAGACCTATTCGAACGGGCGCCTTCGCCACCAGGGCTGCGGCCCCACCGCGCTGGCCATGGTCTACGTCGAGCTCACCGGCAAGACGGACAGGGACCCCGCGGCCATGTGCGAGTTCGCCACCAAGGCGGGCTACTCCACGGACCAGGACGGGACCTCGTGGTCGATCATGACCGACGGCGCGGCCCAGCTCGGCCTCACGGGCACGCAGCTGAGCGTAAGCGAGGCGCGCCTGCGCTCCGAGCTCGAGGCGGGCCGGCCCGTCATCTGCGTTATGAACCCGGGGCACTTCACCAGCTCGGGCCACTATATCGCCATCGAGAAGCTCGACGACGAGGGCAAGGCCGTGGTGCACGACTCCAACAGCTGGGTCCGCAGCCAGAAGACCTGGGACCTCTCCGTCATCGCGTCCGAGGCCGCCTCCGCCTGGAGCTTCACGGTCTCGTAGCCGCCTCGCCCGGCGCGAGGCGAGGCGCGCCTAAGGCCCCGCTGCCCTAATGCTTGTCGCGCTCCGAGTCCAGCAGCTTCGCGTACGCTGCAAAGAAACGCTCGGCGACCTCGCCCGACGCGCCCGCCGCCGGCACGATGCCGTGCTCGTCGCTGACCAGGAACAGCTCGTCCGCGCAGCCCGCTTCCGTCGCCTCGCCCCCGAGCTCGCGCAGGAGCCCCTCGTCTCGGCGCACCTCGTAGCCGAGCGTGCGGGCCAGGTCCATGACCAGCGACGCCGCCCCGTGGGCGACCGCGCCCTCGGCGAGCCCGCAGACCAGCGCCCCGTCGCGCACCGCCCAGAGCGTCTCGGGCGCGATGCCCGTCTCCCCGCCCTCGCGGCGCGCGTCCTCGGCGCGGGCAAGAAGCGCCGCGGGGTCGCTGCCCGCAAGCGCGGCATACGGCCCCACGGACATCGCGGCGCGCCCCTGCTCGTCCATCGCGATCATGAGCACGCCGTCGGGGTTCTCCGCCGAGCCGTCCTTAAGCGTCCACTCGATGTGCTGTTTTGCCCAGCTCAGAAGCTGCGTGGTCACCCCATGGCCGGCCACGGAGCGGGCGCTGAGCGCGCGCAGGTGCCGGTTCTCGAGCGGCAGCCGCCCGCCGGCCAGGCGCCAACGGCACACGAGCACCGGCTCCCCGAGCTCGAAATCCTCAACGCGTTGCGTTCCCTCTTCCATAGAGCGCCTCTTTCTAGACTAAACGGCGCCCGGCCTGCTGCGCCGGGCGCCGAACGATACAAGCACGCGTGATGCCGTCTTGCCTTATACCCTTTACACCTGCTCTGCGAGCTTCTCGGCGCGCTCCGCGGCGGCAAGGGCGTCGATGACGTCGCCCAGGTTGCTGCCCAGCAGCACGCCGTTGTAGGTGGAGTTGAAGCCGATGCGGTGGTCGGTCACGCGGTCCTGCGGCTGGTTGTAGGTGCGGATCTTCTCGCTGCGGTTGCCGTGGCCGATCTGCGAGAGGCGCTCGGCGCCCTGCTCGGCCTGCTGGCGCTCGAGCTCCATCTCGTAAAGACGGGCGCGCAGCATCTGCATGCAGACCTCGCGGTTCTGGATCTGGGAGCGCTGGTCCTGGGACTGGACGACGGTGTTCGTGGGCAGGTGGGTGATTCGCACGGCCGAGTAGGTCGTGTTGACGCACTGGCCGCCGGGGCCGGAGGCGCAGTAGGTGTCGATGCGCAGGTCCTCCTGGGCGATCTGGATGTCGATCTCGTCGGCCTCGGGCAGCACGGCGACGGTGGCCGTGGAGGTCTGGATGCGGCCCTGGCTCTCGGTCTTCGGGACGCGCTGCACGCGGTGGACGCCGGACTCGTACTTCATGACGGAGTAGACCTTCTCGCCCGTGACCTTGAACTCGATGGTCTTGAAGCCGCCGGCGTCGGACGGCGAGGACGAGAGGACCTCGGTCTTCCAGCCCTTGGAGGAGGCGAAGCGCTCGTACATCTTAAAGAGGTCGCCGGCGAAGATGGCGGCCTCGTCGCCGCCCACGCCGCCGCGGATCTCGACGATGGTGTCCTTCTCGTCGTTGGGGTCGCCGGGGATGAGAAGGACCTTGATCTCGTCCTCGAGCGCCGGGATCTTCGCCTCGTTGGCGGAGATGTCCTCCTGGAGCATGGCCTTCTCGTCGGCGTCCGCCTCGTGGAGCATCTCCTTGGCGGCCTCGATGTCGTCGAGCGCCCCGAGGTACTCGCGGGCCTTCTCGACGAGCTCGGCCTGGCCGGCGTGCTCCTTGGCCAGGCGCGCGTACTCCTTGGGGTCGGAGGCGACGGACGGGTCCATGAGCTTCTGCTCGAGCTCCTGGTAGGCGGCGATGATCTTTTCTAGCTTCTCGGGCATGGTGGGTTCCAATCTGTGTATCTGCGAAAACGGGCATGGCTCGGCATGGCGCGGGTCGGCCCAGCTAGAGCTTGTCCATTCGCAGATACATAAGATCCTCCTCGATTCAACTTGCTAAGAATACCCCATCGCGCGCCGACGCCCGCCCTCCCCAGAAGGTCTTCACGGCAAGAAACGCAAAAAGAAGGCCCCGAACCATGCAGGTCCAGGGCCTTCCCCACAAGCGATGAAGCAAGCGCTACTCGGCAGCGGCCTCGGTCTCGGCCTCGGCGGCAACCTCAGCCTCGGCGACGGGAGCCTCAGCGGCGGCCTTCTCGGCCTCGGCAGCGGCCTTCTTGGCGTACTCGGCGGCGCGGGCGGCCTTGGCGGCAGCCTTGGCCTCGGCAGCGGCCTTGCGAGCGGCCTCGGCCTCGGCAGCCTTGGCGGCGCGGGCGGCCTTGGCCTCCTCGGCCTTCTTGAGCTGGGCAGCAGCGGCGCCGCCGAACTTGTTGGCGAAGCGCTGGACGCGGCCGCCGGTGTCGACGAGCTTCTGCTGGCCGGTGTAGAACGGGTGGCACTTGTCGCAGAGGTCGATGGTCATCTCGGACTTGGTCGCGCGGGTCGTCCAAGTGTTGCCGCAGGTGCAGCGAACGGTGCACTCCACGTAGTTCGGGTGAATACCTTGCTTCATAGCAGGACTCCTGTTCGTCGGCCCTGGTTCCGACCAGGGCAGGGGTTTTGTCCTGGTTCCGACCAGGACAGTCAAGCTTTTCGAGTGTATCAGAACCCCGCGCGCTTGGTTCGGACGTTATGTGAAGATTTGCGCTACAGTTGGCAGGTATCCCCGGACCTGATCCGGGGCCGCCGCACAGAAGGCATCGACGGAAGGCCTCCCATGTTCCTAGCCATCGACGTTGGCAACACCCAGACGACCCTCGGCCTGTTCGACGCCGACGGCGCGCTCGTAAAGGGCTGGCGCATGTCGAGCGAGGCCACCGACACGTCGGACATGCTGCACGCCCGCCTGTACGCGTACTTCCTCAAGGACGGCTTTGAGCTGGCCGAGGTCACGTGCGGCGCCATCGCAAGCGTCGTGCCTCCCCTGCAGCGCGCCTGGTGGGTCTGCCTGCGCGAGCTTCTTGGCAAGGACCCCTTGAGGGTCGACGCCGCGGCCGACCACGGCATGCCCATCCGCATGCCGCACCCCGAGACCGTCGGCGCAGACCGCATAGCCAACGCCATCGCGGCGCAGATAACGTACGGCGCGCCCGTGATCGTGGTCGACTTCGGCACGGCGACGAACATCGACGTCGTCGACGCGGACGGGGCCTATCGCGGCGGCGCCATCAGCCCGGGCCTCATGCTCAGCGCGAACGCCCTCTTTAGCAGGGCGGCCAAGCTCTCGAGCATCCCCATCGTCGCGCCCGGGCACGCGCTCGGCGACTCCACCGAGACGGCGATGCAGTCGGGTCTCGTCATCGGCGCCGCCGCGCAGGCCGAGGGCCTCGTCTCGCGCATGAAGAAGGAGCTCGGCGCGCCGGACGCGACCGTCGTGGCCACCGGCGGCCTCGCGCGGACCGTGGGCGCGGCGACCGACCTCTTCGACGCGATCGACCCCGACCTCACGCTGCGCGGCATCCGCGAGATCTGGCTGCGGCAGGGCAAGTAGCGGGAAGGCGCCGCCGGACGCTGTCGGGTGACGCCGGACGCTGACGGGTGACGCCGACAGCGCCGTCCGGCGCGGCGACCCTTGCTAGCCGAGCGCCTCGACCGCCGCCTGGCCCGGCGCCACCTCGACCTCGCGGCCGTCCAGCAACTTGACGGTCACGCGGCCCCAGATGTCCATGCCCGCGAGCGTTCCCTTGCAGGCGACGCTCCCGTCGCGGCGCACGACCGCCACCGGCTTGCCCATGAGCAGGCAGGCGTCGAAGTAGTCCTCGAGCACCGCCGCGAGCGGGCCCGCCTTGCTGCCGGCGGCGACCGCCTCGGACCAGGCGTCCACGCGGGCGGCCGCGGCGTCGGCGGCGGCGTCGGTGGCCGCCTCGCCCTCGAGCTCGAGCGTCACGTAGATGCCCTCGTCGTCGTATCCGGCGCGGGTCGTCACGCGGGCGAGCTCGGCGCCCTCGCCGTCGACCACCGCGTGCGGCCAGGCCACGTGGGCCCCGAGCGCCTCGGCGACGCCGAGCGCCGCCACGAACGGCGTCCCGTCGATGAACCCCATCGGCACCTTCGGCCTAAGAACGGCGGCTACGCCCATTCGATCTCCCCCAAATCAGACGTCACGGCGCCCACGCGCTCTTCTCTCGGCTTGACCTCGATGCCCGCGTGCTGGAAGAAGCGCGTCGGGTTGTGCATGAGGTCCTCCATGGGCACGAGCACGTAGTCGCGCTCCCCCAGGCGCGGGTGCGGCAGCGTGAGCCTTGCCCCGGCGTGCGCCTCGCCCTCGACCCACACGAGGTCGCAGTCGATGATGCGCGCCTCGTGGCCGGGCTTCTTCGGGTCGCGCTGGCCGTCGCGCTTGCGGCCGAGCTGCTCCTCGACCTTGAGCAGGTGCCCGATGAGCACCAGCGGGTGGAGCTCCGTGCGGATCTCGGCCACGCAGTTGACGACCGGGGTCGCGATGCCGTAGGCGGGCTCGGTCTCGTAGGCGTGGCTCACGTTGGCCACGCAGGTCAGCGGAATCTGGTCGATGAGGCGGATGGCCCTCACGAGGTTGGCCTCGCGCTCGCCGACGTTGGAGCCCAGGCTCACGAAGCCCTGGCGCGCGTCCTTCTCGGCAACGGCCCAGTAGGCGTTGACGGCCTGCGCGCAGCCGGCCACGTCGTGGACGCGCAGGACGCGAGCGCCGTTGGCCACCGCGGCGATGCAGATTCCCTGCGTGCCGGGGTCGCGGTCGACGGCGTCGGGCACGCCCGTCACGGCGCCGACGAAGCGCTTGCGGCTCACGGCCGTGCACAGCGGGTAGCCCATCGAGACCATGGAGCGCGTGGCGCGCTGGATGACCACGTCCTCGTCGGCGAACTTGTCGAAGCCGGGGCCGGGGTCGATGCAGATGCGGTCGTGGGAGACGCCCGCGCGCATGAGGGTGCGGGCCTGGTCGCCGAGGAAGCCCATGATCTGGCGCATGATCGGCGCCTGGTCGGGCAGGGTGAAGCGGTGCTGAGAAACGCCGCCGCGCGCGGCGAGCGCCGGGGCGGGCGCGGAGCGCGCCGGGCGCGAGTCGTCCAGCCGCACCTCTTTGCGGGTGGGCGCCGCGGCCGGGCGGGTCCCGAGGCCGGCCTGGTTCCAATGCATGACGATGCAGCCGCAATCGGACTCGGAGGCGGCCTCCACCATCTTCGGGTCGGTGAACCCGGTCACGTCGTTGATGATCGACGCGCCCAGGCGCAGGCACATCTTGGCCACGTCCGCGTGGCGGGTGTCCACCGAGACGACGGCGCCCTCGGCCACCAGGCCGCGGACGACCGGCACGATGCGGCGGGCTTCTTCCTCGCTGCTCACCGGGCGGTGCCCGGGCCTCGTGGACTCGCCGCCGACGTCGATGATGTCGGCGCCCTCGTCGAGCATGGCCAGGCCGCGCGCGACGGCCGCCTCGGGGTCAAGGTTGTCGCCGCCGTCCGAGAACGAGTCGGGCGTCACGTTGAGCACGCCCATGATGCGCGGGCGGGCGAGGCTGATCTCGTGCTTTCCGCAGCGCCAGACGGCGTGGTTCTCTCTAAGCATGAACGTCCTCCCATGGTTCGGGACTTGTGAAGAAGCGCGTGGCCGCGCCGAGCGGGCGGCGGGCGCGGGGGCCGCAGCGAGCTCGCGGGGGCCGAGCGGCCGGGCGGGCGGCGAGCGCACCGAGCGGGCGGGCGGCGAGCGCACACCGGACCTTCATTGTACCCGCCCGCGCCCGCACCTCCCCGCCGCGCCGCCCCTCCGAGTTCGGAAGGCTTCCAAACTCCAGAGGAGCCGCAAACGGTCGGTATTTACCGGCGAACGGTACCGTTTCGAGTTTGGAAGCCTTCCGAACTCGGAGGGGCGCCGGCGAGAAGGGCCGCGCTGGCGGCAACGGCTAGAAATCGAACGCGCGGGCGATGTCGCAGGCGCAGAGAAGGTCGGCCGACCCGTCCTGCGGCGTGGGCTGCTTGTTGACGATGGCTATCTTGTTGCCGCGGAAATACTGCACGAGGCCCGCGGCCGGGTACACCACGAGCGAGGTCCCGCCGATGATGAGCAGGTCGGCGGCGGCGATGGCGTTGGCGGCTCCGACCAGGGTCGGCTCGTCGAGGCTCTCGCCGTACAGGACCACGTCCGGCTTGATGAGGCCGCCGCACTCGGGGCAATGCGGCACGCCCAGCGCGTCCTCGTGCTCGCGCGCGAGGATCCAGTCGGCGTCGTAGACCGCCCCGCAGCGCTGGCAGATGTTGCGGTGGACCGAGCCGTGCAGCTCGTAGACCTTCTTTGAGCCCGCGGCCTGGTGCAGGCCGTCGATGTTCTGGGTGACCACCGCCGAGAGCTTGCCCGCCGCCTCGAGCTCGGCGAGCTTCCTGTGCGCCTGGCAGGGCTCGGCGTCGCGCGCGATCATGCGCTCGCGGTAGAACTCGTAGAACTCGGCCGTGTGGTCGCAAAAGAAGCGGTGACCGAGCATAGTCTCGGGAGAATACTTGAAGTGTTGATGATACAAGCCGTCCTCGCTGCGGAAATCGGGGATGCCGCTCGCCGTCGAGACGCCCGCCCCGCCAAAGAACACGACGTTCTTCGCTTCGTCGATAAGTGCCTTGAGCTGGGCCGCAGCCTCCACAGGGTCGGTGATTGCGCGCGTCACTGAGTGCCTCCTTACGTGGGTTTTGCCTGAAGTATAGGCCGCGCTTCGGGGCCGCCGAGCACGATTTGGGTACATACTCGTTTATTGACTCGGATTCAAAACAAGCTTGGAACGATTGGGAACGGTTATGGAGAAGCTCGAAAGCAACGTCTTCGGTTGCGCGCTCGTCTTCGAGGGCGGCGGCAACCGCGCGGGGTACACGGCCGCCATGGCCAACGTGCTTCTTTCCAACGGAATCTACTTCGACTACGTGTGCGGGCTCTCGGCGGGCGCGAGCAACACCGTCGACTACCTGACGCGCGACCAGTACCGCACCCGTGCCGCCTTCGGCGGAGACGACTGGACCCGCGGCAACGTCGGACTCGCCTCGCTCGCTCACGGCAACGGCTACTTCAACGCCGACGCGCTCTACGCCGGCGCCGTCGAGTCGGGCCGCCTCCCCTTCGACTGGGAGACCTTCTGCGCCAATCCCGCGGACTGCGGCATCCAGGCCTTCGAGCGCGACACCGGGCGCACGCTGCGCTTTTCCAAGAGCGACATGACCGACGTCTACCGGCTGATGGACCTTGTGCGCGCGAGCTCGACCCTCCCGGGCGCGATGAAGCCCAAGCCTGTCGACGGGCGCGTGTTCTACGACGGCGGGCTCGGCGAGGGCGCGGGCATCCCCGTGTGCATCGCGGAGGCGGCCGGCTACGAGAAGTTCGTCTTTTTGGCCACGAGGCCGCGCGGGTACCGCAAGACCAAGCCGAACGCCGCGGAGTCCGAGGTCATCAAGCGGGCGGCCCACGAGTACCCGTACCTGCGCAAGGCGCTTCTTACCAGGTGGGAGCGCTACAACGCCGAGCTTGAGCGCGTGGAGAAGCTCGCCGACGACGGCCGGTGCCTGATCATCTACCCGGACCAGATGCCGGTGAGCAGCTCGACCGTGAACCAGGCCAAGCTGCGCGCTTCTTACCAGATGGGCTGGGACCAGGCCGTGCGCGACCTGCCGCTGCTGCGCGAGTTCGTCTTCGGCTCGAGCACGGGCGGGCCGCAGGGGCCGGCCGGCTGGGACGGATACATCACCATCGGGTAAGCTGGTGCGCGGGCGCGCGGCAATGCCGGCCCTGACCGTGCGCGTCCCGAGACCCCAGCCGACGAAAAGGACCCTATCATGAGCGACGATGCCCGCGAGCTGCGATTTGTTTCTTGGAACGTGAACGGCCTGCGCGCCGTCGTAAAGAAGGACCCGAGCTTTGAGGACGTTTTCCGCGCGCTCGACGCCGACGTGTTCGCGCTGCAGGAGACCAAGCTCCAGGAGGGCCAGCTCGCGCTCGAGCTGCCCGGCTACGTGCAGACGTGGAGCTACGCCGAGCGCAAGGGCTACTCGGGCACGGCGGTCTTCTCGCGAGAGGAGCCGCTGCAGGTCGTGCGGCAGATCGGCTGCCCCTGCGCCGACGACGAGGGGCGCGTGTGCGCGCTTGAGTTCGACCGCTACTGGTTCGTGAACGTCTACACGCCGAACGCGAAGAACGAGCTCGCCCGCTTGGACGAGCGGCTCGAGTGGGACGGCGCCTACCGCGAGTTTCTGCGCGGCCTCGCCGAGCAAAAACCAGTCGTGACCTGCGGCGACTTCAACGTCGCTCACGAGGAGATCGACCTCAAGAACCCCAAGAGCAACCGTGGCAACGCCGGGTTCTCGGACGAGGAGCGCGCGAGCTTCGGGGCGCTTCTGGACGCGGGCTTTACCGACACGTTCCGCGCGCAGCACCCCGACCTCACGGGCGCGTACAGCTGGTGGAGCTACCGCTTCAACGCGCGCAAGAACAACGCCGGTTGGCGCATCGACTACTTCCTGGTGAGCGACGCCGTGGCCGACCGCGTAATCGACGCCAGCATTCACGACGAGGTCTTCGGCAGCGACCACTGCCCCGTCGAGCTCCGCATCCGCCTCTGACCGGTTTGACCGGTTTGGGGACGTTGGTTGCAGCCGTCATTTGAGGATTTTGGGGACGTTGGTTGCAGCCGTCATTTGAGGATTTTGGGGACGTTGGTTGCAGCCGTCATTTGAGGATTTTGGGGACGTTGGTTGCAGCCGTCATTTGAGGATTTTGGGGACGTTGGTTGCAGCCGTCATTTGAGGATTTTGGGGACGTTGGTTGCAGCTCTCATTTGAGAGCTTAAACCAACGTCCCCAAATTAGTCATTTGAGAGCTGCAACCAACGTCCCCAAATCAGTCACTTCAAACCGGTCACTGGGGCAGGAGCGAGAGGAACTTCTCTGCGCTTGAGCAGGCAACGAGATCCTTGGGGAAGTCGATCTGTTCGAGCAGCCGCTTGGTGTGCGCGTAGCGCCCGACGGCGGGCGCGATGTGGGCGTCGGAGCCGAAGCTGATCATGCATCCGAGCTCGGCGCAGCGCCGGGCTACCTCCTCGCAGCGCCCCAGGGACTTCTTCGCCTTCACAGGCTCGGCGATGCTCGACTCGTTGATCTCGATGAGCTTGCCCAGGTCGCGGGCCGCCTCAAGCACGGGATCGAGCTCGAAGTCGACGCCCGAGCGCCCCACGTGACCGAGGATGAGGACCTTGGGGTCCTGCAGCGCGTTGATATACATCTGCGTGTTCTGCGCGCGCGTGGCCGCGGCGCAGAAATCGTTGCGATGGATGCTCGCGATCACATAATCGCACGCGGCGAAGCACTTCTCCTTGAGGGTGGATTCGCGGCGGCGCTCCTCGGTGATGTTCTCCGTCACGGGGATGTCCCAACCGAAAAGGCGGCCTTCCACGTCGACGATGTCCGCCTCACAACCGTGGAGCAGGCGCACGCCCATCCACTCGCGCGGCCAGACGCCCATGTTAATGAAGTACTGGAAGTTCTTGAGCGTCTGCTGCTCGAAGAGCATGCACGAGAAGTGGTCGGTGATGCCAAGAAGCTCCAAACCCTGCGCCGACGCCGCGCGAACGTCCTCCTCCACGGTCGAGTAGGCATGGCGAGAGAAGAGCGTGTGCGTATGCACGTCGCAGGCGATGCGGATCATAGATAGCCTTTCCACAGACGGTTTATCGCCGACCATTTTAACGCGGCGCGGGCCGGCGCCCGTAAGGCACCGGCCCGCTGATGGTAAGGCTGCGCGCGTTTCCGCCCAGCGCGTTACCGTCCTGCGCGCGTTTACGCTCCTCGCGTGCTACCGCTGCGCGCGTTTCCGCTCAGCGCTACTGTCCCGCAGGCGGCTTACTTGGTCGGCTCCACGACGAGGGTGTCCTCGTAGTCGGCGCCGTAGGTCTCCAGCAGGGTCTTCTCGTAGTCGGAGTGGAAGAACTTCTTGCCGCCGAGGGTGTAGAGCTCGTCGTTTACCCAGTCGAGCAGCTCGGAGTTGCCCTTGGCCACGGCCGGGGCGATGGTGTCCTTGTCGCCGAGCTCCTCGATGCCCACGACGTACTCGTCGCTGCCGGAAGACTTGGCGAAGGCGATGACCTCGGTGTTGTCGTTGGCCCAGACGGCGTCCTTGTTGTTCTCGAAGGCGGTCTTGGCGGCGGCGTAGGTGTCGTACTTCTCGAGCTTGAGTTCGGGGTTGTGCTCGGTGAGGTAGGTCTCGGCGGTGGTGCCGGAGATCACGATGACGGTGCGGTCGCCCACCTGGGAGAGGTCGGTGACGACGTTGTCCTTGTGCGAGACGACGCCGAGCGCGACGTTCATGTAGGGCTCGGCGAAGTCGACCTTCTCGGCGCGCTCCTCGGTCACGGTGAAGTTGGCGAGAATGACGTCGACCTTGTTGGTCTCGAGGTACTCGACGCGGTTGGCGGCCTCGGTGGAGACGAACTCGACGTCGACGCCCAGGTCGGTGCCAATCTGGCGGGCAAGCTCGACGTCGTAGCCCTGGTACTCGCCGTTCTCGTCGACGTAGCCGAAGGGGCTCTTGTCCGAGAAGACGCCGATGACGATCTTGCCGGACTCCTTGATCTCGTCGAGGGTGCGGTAGCCGGAGGTGCTGGCGGAGGAGTCGCTGCTGGAGCTGGAGCCGCCGTCGGAGGTGGCGCTGATGCTGCAGCCGCCGAGCGCGACGGAGGCGGTAAGGGCAGCCGTGGTAAAGGCGCCGAAGAGGAAGTTCCTGCGGGAAATGCTGGATGCCATGGTGTTCTCTCCTAAACGTCGTTCGATTGGCCCTTGTCTGAAGGGCTCCTGTAATGGCAGGGACGAGTAAAGCACTTAATTCCTAGCTAAACAATAGGATTTATTGTTACGAATCAACAACACACGTCGAATTATGCCGTCTACCTGCGTAAATAAGCAAGAGGCGCCTATTGCTCGCAATTCCGATAACCAGTTATCTGAACGGAGCGGAGCCCGACAGCAGGCAATCGGGGGGCCGGGGCGGCCAACGGAATCGGGCTTCTCGTAGCCCGGCAAGGCGCCCCAAGAGCGCCGGCGAAGCCCGCCTTACGCCTCGTGCGTGCGCACCGCATTCATGGCCAACGTAAAAGTGATGACGTTCCCTTGCAGGTCGGCGGCAAGCCCCATCCCCATTCCATCGGCAAGGGCTTTCGCTATCGCCAGGCCCAAGCCCGTTCCGTCGCCGGAGCGCGAAGAGTCCGCCCGATAGAACCGGTCAAACAAGGCCGAAGGGTCGATTGACCGGGGGTCGGCAACCTCGTTCGATATGGCCAGAAGAACTTTGGCCCCTTCCCGCCGCTCGACGCATCTCAAGACCGAACTACCATGCCGAATCGAATTGGTGACCAGGTTCTCGAGGATTCGTTCAAGGGCGGTTGCGTCCGCTTCGGCCTGAACGGCCTCATCCTCGAAGGAAACCGTCGGCTCCAAGGCCAAGAGCTCCGCCTCATGATTGTCCAACACACCCAAAAGCGCAGGTAGTAGGGAGGTCGGCGCAAGGTCGTAGGCCTTATCCGGGTCAGAGGCGCGCGTAAGGTCGAGCATCTGGTCGAGAATCGACGAAGTGGCGCCAATGCGGTTAAGGGCCGCGTTGATATGGCCGATTGAACCAGCATCTAAACCGGATTCGCCGACGCCGTCCTCAATCCCGACCAGCTGGAGGTGGCCTCTTGCCGCGGCAAGAGGAGTCCGAATGTCATGAGATAGATCGGAGAGCATTCTGAGAAGGTCCGAGCTTCGCTTTCGCTCCTTAAGCGTAAGGCTACGCTCTTCGTCCAGGGATGCGTTGATGGCCGCAGCGAGGCGTTCCGAGAAACGAAACGGCAAGTAAGCGGCGGTTTTCTCAGAGCTCCCGGGCACGCGCTGCTCAAGCGCGGAGGCGGCCCTTCTCCCCTCACGCGCAATCAAAGCCACGGCAAGCGCAAAGCCGAGGAGAAACGCGAAGATTAAGAAGAGCGCCGACATAGCAAGTCGCACCTCCCGCTCAGCGCGACGCTGACCACAGTGGCAAAAGCAATAAGGGCCAGGTACGTTAGGGTGGCCGCCGCGAGTAGGCTCGCGTCACCAACATATCTCGCCGTCAGGTCAAACGCATCTGCGCAGAAAGCCTCCACGATGGAGTCGGGAAGCACTAGCCGGATCGTCTCTGCAGCCGAGGACCGCAGGCCCACGACGCCGAGCATGGCGGAGAAGAGCATGTCCGCAGCTCCGGAAGAAAGCAGCGCAGCCGACGCGATTCCGGCCCAGAGCCCGCGAGTAAGCAGAACGAAGCACCCGGCGACATACGAATAGAGAGTCGTATGGAGAAGCATCGACGCAAACCATGCCGCACCCGCATCGGCCCCCGTTTGCAGAGACGCATGGATCCATCCAAGTGCGTAGCAGACCAGGTAGGGTATCGAGCCGGCAACGAGAAGGGCAAGGCTCATGAGCGCGCTCATAGCGAAGGCCTCGGCAAGAAGCACTCCCCTACCGACACCTGAAGAAACGAGTCCGCCCGCATAACCCGAGGCAAGCCCCCTATGCAGGAAATACGCGATCGCGACAGAGCTGACCACGGGCACAAGCCCGCCAGACAGGCAGGTCGCCCCGATGGAAGCCGTTATGGGAGGGGCGACGGTCGGGTTCGTAAGACCGGACCCCGGCGTGAGCAACACAAAGGCGGGCGCGGCGGCACCGGAAATGGACATAACCAACGAAAGAGCCCCATAGCACGACGCGAGCAGCACCACGAGCGGCGCGATAAGCAGCTCGCGGGTCTTCCTCGCACGAAACAGGTCGGCAGAGAGAACGCTGATCAACATCTCGGCGCCTCCTCGCCAAAATAGTCCAGGTCCTCGACAAGCACGCCTACCTCAGCGAGCTCCACAATACGCCCTGGGAAGCGGTCGAGGAGCTTTGAGACTTCGTCCAGACTGCTCCCCGCGATTTCAAGCGACCCGCTGTCGGAAAGCACGATATCAGCCCCCAAAAGCTCGCCCTCCAATCGGGCCAAGGTCGTCTCTATGTTTGACGTCCTCACACGCACCCTCCCCCTCAAGGCGCGACGCAGCTCATCCGGGGTGTATTCGCGTCCGACGCGACCATTGGCAAGAACCCCGATGCGAGTAGCGATCGACATCAACGGGACCGCTTCTCGAGCCGCCAAGAGCATGCTTACGCCCGTCTCGGAAATAAGGAGCCGAAGCGCCGCCGTCATTCTTGAGCGGTCAATCGGGTCGAGACCCAAAAGAATATCGTCAAGGACCAGCAGGTCAGGAGAGCCAATGAGCGCCCAGCCCAAGCTGAGCCACGCGCGTGAGCCGGCCGGAAGCGCCCCCACCTTGACGCCTGCGCTGGCCTGAAGCGCAAAGCGGGCCAGAGTCTCTTCGACAACGTCTTCGGCGTTGGGGACTCCGAGCGAGATCGCGCGAAGCATAAGGTTGTCCCTGACGGTGAGTTCAGTAAAGAAGGTCGGGCGGCCCACAACGGCCCCCACGCGCCGGGCATGCCGCGCATAGCTGCAGCCATAGAGACGAACGTTGCCGGATTTTGGGACCGCCTGACCAGACGCGATGCCCAACAGGCTCGTCTTACCGGCGCCGGGTTTGCCGACAAGGAGGTAGACGTCGCCGTTCTCGATGGTAAGATTCGCTCCCACCAGCACTTCTCGCCCACGTCGACCGGCCGTTATGTCCTCGAGCTCGAGAGCAGCCACCTTACACCCTGTCCTCAGGCACGAGCTTGAACCCGACGCCCCATACCGTCCGCAGGTAGCGATCGGTACCCGTGTGCTTCAACTTGGCGCGCAGCGTCGACACATGGACGTTCACGGTATTGGCATCCTCGCGGTACGGCTCTCCCCAAGCCGCCTCGAACAGCTCGGGCCTCGTGAATACACGGTTGGGGTGTCGGGCAAGAACCTCGGTGATGTTGTACTCGATGCGAGTGAGCGCAACCTCCTCGCCAGACACGACAAGCGTCCGGGCACCGGGGTCCACCATCCACGCGCCCACCCGTAGCTTGCCGTTCTCCCCCGAAGGCAGAGGCGAAGCGCCCCGAAGCTGCACCGCGACCCGGGCCTGCAGCTCCTCCAGATCGAACGGCTTGGTGAGGTAATCGTTCGCGCCGAGCTCGAGCAGGAAAACCTTATCCGATATGTCGGCGCGCGCAGAAACGACGATTAAGGGGGTGTGATGCGAACGGGCCGCTTTAACGACCTCCTCGCCCGGAGCCCCGGGGAGCATCAAGTCGCAGATAACAAGGTCATAGCTGCCGCCCGCAAGCAACCTGAGGGCCTCGGTCCCGGAATACGCCGGCTCGCAGACATGGCCTGCCGCGGACAGGCGCTCGCGCACGATCGCGTTTATCTCCCCGTCGTCTTCAACAACAAGAATCGCTGCCATCTCAACCGCCGTCCTTCGGCACAGAAAAGCCGGGTCCATGACTTATGACTTTCTTAAGCCCTGGCTTAGGCCCCCTTAAAACCCCCTCTATAGACTCTGACCAGCGGCGTACCGCGGGTCCAGGAATCAACCATAGCCGTAAGGAGAGAGGCAGTGCAAACACATAACGAGCGCCATAACGGCGCTTCCTTCAAAATCACCGATTTCGTCGAGCGCGATGCCGCAAAGCAGGCGGAAATGGAGAAGGCACTGCGCGACTTCAAGCTCGAGGACATCGAAAGCCCCGTCTACTTCATTTTCAACGTGAACGCCGCAATCGTCGGCTTCTAGGCCCAACGAATGCACGTGACGCCCGGGCAGATTACGCCCGGCCACCACCTTGAAAGGAGACGCCATGCGCCTAATCGACTTTGGGCTGCGTTACGGAAAGCACCGCATTCTGCAGTCGGTCAATGTTGAGCTGCCGGAGGGCAGGGTCAGTCATCTGCTCGGAAAAAACGGCGCGGGAAAGTCCTCCCTCGCGAAGGCGCTTGCGGGAATCATCGCCTTCGAGGGCAGCGTAACCGACGAGGAACCGCCCGTCACAGTCATCGGCAGCTACAGCCAGGTGCCTTGCGACCTGCGCGTCTCCGACGTCATCGAGTTGGCCCAAGGCAGGGCGGAGACAGAGCTCTTTGGCCGCCTAATGGATGGCCTCGCAATCGGCGGGCTACCAAAATCCGCAAAGCTCTACCAACTGAGCGACGGGCAGCGGCAAAAGATGAAGCTGCTCTTCTTCCTATCGGGCAAGCCGCGAACCATCGTCCTGGACGAGGTCACGAACGCGCTTGACCGCACGACAGCGCGCGAGATCTGCGGGTTCTTGGACGAATACCTGAATCAACCGGGCATCACGTCGATAAACATCACGCACGAGCTCTCCGACCTCGACCGCATCCGCGGGAACTATTTCCTTCTTGAGGGCGGCGCAATCGTGCCCATCGCGCGCAAGCAGGAGCTCATCGCGCGCTATATGGGGGTGGCTTAACCATGCTGCTTGAATTCAAGCGCTTTGCGAGGAGCGGCTACCTCGCCGTTGCTTTTGGTCTTACCGCGCTCTTCGTTGCGGGCGGCTACGGATGGCAGATGCCCGCACACCCCGACGGGGTCGGCTGTGCCGACTGCTTTGAGGGCACCTATACCGTGTATTGCCAGTTCGGACAACTCATTCTCTCTGCGTTTGCCATGCATTACGTTTCGAACGACTATGCCAATAAGCACGTGCTCTTCTACCGTTCCCTCGGCATCGATTCGCTGAGGTTCTACCTGCACAAAGTCATCGTCATGGCAGCCGGGCTCATCACGGCTTACGCTCTCTGCTCGTGCGTCATGTGCGTCCTGTACGGCGATTTTTCGCTTTGGGCGGGGATGCTGCTGCAGATAAGCTCGCTGCTCGTGTCGTATCTCGCCGTGTTTTGTTGCGTCGCCCTGCTCGTCGGCAAGTTCGTGAACGCTTACTTCATCTACTTGGTCTGGTGGCTGGGTGCTTCGGTCGCCGTCGCCGGCAATCCGGGGGTCGCCCCCATCATTCAGTGCTTCGACCAAAACGGCGACTTGTATGCGGAGACGATCGGCCACGTGCGGAACGCAGGCATGTTTTTTGCCGAACAAGCCCCGGCCATCGGCGAATGCTTCGTGTATGCAGCCGCGCTACTAACCGTAGGCGCGCTTATCGCACACATCGCAAAGAAGAGGTTCCTGCGCAATGGTATTTAACAACGTCGGGCTCGCTGCGCAGTGATGCTCGCGTTTGTCATCACGCTAACGCAGCTGATTGGCTAAGGCAGCCAACGGAATCGGGCTTCTCGTAGCCCGGCAAGGCGCCCCAAGGCACAAACTCTGACATTTCGCACTTTAAAATTGAGTCCGGCAAGTAGACATAGAAACGACGGCGCCTGCCAACTGGGCAAACGCCGTCGCCAATCTCTCGGCTACTCGCCAAGCTTGATTCTAAAGTGCGAAAAGTCAGAGTTTGCGCTCCTGGCCCCGCCAAAAGCGCCGCCGCAGCCCGCCTTACGCCTCGTGCGTGCGCACCGCGTCGAACTCGAAGGTGTGGAGGAACCGCTGCGCACGCTCGGTATGCGGATGCGCAAAGAAGCGCTCCGGGATGTCCTGCTCGACGATGCCGCCGCCGTCGAAGAAGAGCACGCGGTCGGCCACGGCGCGTGCGAACTGCATCTCGTGCGTGACGATGACCATGGTCTTGCCCTCGCGGGCCAGGTCGAGAATGACGTCCAGGACCTCGCGGACCATCTCGGGGTCGAGCGCGGCGGTCACCTCGTCGAGCAGCAGCAGCTCGGGCTCCATGGCGAGCGCGCGGGCGATGGCCACGCGCTGTTTCTGACCGCCGGAGAGCATGCGCGGGAAGCTGTCGGCCTTGTCGGAGAGCCCGACGCGCTCGAGCAGGGCGCGGGCCTGGGCCTCGGCCTCGGCGCGCCCGACCCCGCGAGCCTTCATCGGCGCGAGGGTGATGTTGTCGAGCACCGTCATGTGCGGGAAGAGGTCATAGCTCTGGAAGACCATGCCGACCTTCTGGCGCAAGGCCACGAGCTGGCGCTTATCGGCGCCGACCTCGACGCCGGCCACGCGGACACTGCCGCCCTGGATGGGCTCGAGCGCGTTCAGGCAACGCAGGAAGGTCGACTTGCCGCAGCCGGAGGGGCCAATGATCACGACGACCTCGCCGCGCTTGACGGTGAGCGAGATGTCCTCGAGCACGACCTTCTCGCCATAGGCCTTGTGCAGGTGCTCGACCTCGAGGAGGGCCTCGGCGGCGTTTGTGGCCGGGACGGCGTTCGCGTTCGCCTCGGCGGCTTTCGCGTCTACCGCGGTGTTCTTATCTGCCATTTCCTAGTTCCACTTCTTCGAAAGGTGATTCGCGAGCAGGCTGATGGGCCAGCACACGGCAAAGTACAGGAGCATGATGGTGCCGTAGATGCCGAATACGGCGTTCGGCGAGGTCATACGGTTGGCCTCAATGATCTGCTGGCCGACCTTCATCATCTCGATGATGCCGATCATGAGCAGCAGCGAGGTCGTCTTGACCATGCGCGTCACCAGGTTGATGGCGGCGGGCACGAGCCGGCGCACGGCCTGCGGGATGATGACATGGCGGTAGGCCTGTGCGCGCGTAAGGCCGAGGGCGGCGGCGCTCTCGTACTGGTGGCGCGGGGTGCTCGCCAGCGCGCCGCGCACGAGGTCGCCCATCTCGCCCGTGCCCCAGAAGGTAAAGACAATGATGGCCGAGAACTCCGCGGTGAGGTTGATGCCGAGCACACGCGTGGCGCCGAAGAACACGATGTAGAGAAGCGCGAGCTGCGGCATGATGCGGACGATCTCGAGGTAGAGGCGGCTGATCACGCGCGCCACGGGGTTCTTCCACATCATGAAGATGCCAAGAAGCACGCCGAGCACGATGGAGAGCGCCACGGAGATGCCGCTGATCTGCACGGCGATCCAGAGCCCCTGGAGCAGGCGCACCGCGTTCGAGCCCTTGAACAGAACATCAATTCCCAAAGCTTCCATAGCGCAGCCTCCTCTCGATGACGCTGCCGGCGACGCTTACCGGCACAAGGATGACCAGGTAGAACAGGACGAGCATGGTCAGGCACTCGGTCGTGCGGTAGTAGAGGCCCATGAGGTCCTTGGTCACGAACATGAGGTCCATGAGGGAGATGGCGGAGAACACGCTCGTCTCCTTGAGCAGGAAGATCACGTTGGCCACGAAGGACGGGAACGAGAGCGTGACGGCCTGGGGCAGGATCACGTAGCGCACGGCCTGCAGGGGCGTGAGCCCGAGGGCGAGCGAGGTCTCGCGCTGGATGCGGTCGACGGACTCGAAGCCGGAGCGGAACGACTCGGCCATGTACGCGCCGCCGTGGAGCGCGAGGCCGAAGGCGCCGCAGAACTGCGGCGTGATGGAGAAGCCGAAGCGCGGCAGGCCGAAGTAGAAGAAGAACAGCTGGATGAGCAGCGGCGTATTGCGGAAGAGCTCCACGTAGGCGCGGCAAAGCTGGCGCGCGACCGGCACTCGGAAATGGATGACGAGCGCCACGGCCAGGCCGATGACGATCGCGCCGGCGATGCCCGCCCAGCCGATGCCCAGCGTGAGCAGCGCCGCGTCTTTGTACAGCGGAAGGTACTCCGCCATTGCCTCAAAGTCCAAAACAAAATCCCCTCAGTTGCTAACCTAGCGAACTATAAGCCTAGTAGTTTGCTAGGAATTCAACAACCGAGGGGACGTAACATGCTCGGAACGATGCGAGGCGGACGGCGGCCCTCGCTATCGACAGTTATCGATAGCTCTCCGCGAGCTTCTTCCAGGCCGGCATGGAGTTGACGATGGTCTCGTAGCTCACGCAGTAGCCGACGCGGACCCAGCCGGGGCAGCCGAAGGAGTCGGACGGCACGGGGAGAAGCTCCAGGGCCTTCGCGCGCTCGAAGAAGGCGTTCGCGTCGGGCTCGAGCGCCTTGACCCAGAGGTAGAACGCGCCCTGGGGCTCGATGTACTCGTAGCCGAGCTCGGAGAGGCCGCGCGTGAGCGCCTCGCGGTTCTTCGCGTAGGCCTCGACATCGGACGGCTCGTCGATGCAGTCGATGACCACGCGCTGGAAGAGCGCCGGGGCGCAAACAAAGCCCAGCTTGCGGCCCGCGCCGGCGACGGCGAGCACCAGACGGTCGTGGTCGGGGTTCGTGTTCGGCACGAGGATCCAGCCGATGCGCTCGCCCGGCAGCGAGAGGCTCTTGGAGTAGCTGTAGCACACGATGGTCCGGTCGTAGATGGCCGGGACCCACGGCACGTCGGCGCCGTAGGTGATCTCGCGGTAGGGCTCGTCGGCCACGAGGTAGATCTGCGTGCCCAGGCGCTTCTCGGCGTCGGCGAGGGCGGCCGCGAGGTCGCGCAGGTTCTGCTCGGCGTAGACGGAGCCGACCGGGTTGTTCGGCGAGTTGATGATCACGGCCTTCGTGCGCTCGTTGACGGCCGCGGCCACGGCGTCGACGTCGATCTGGAACGTGGCGGCGTCGGCCATGACCTCGACGCAGGTCGCGCCCGCGGTCTCGATCCACACGCGGTACTCGGGGAAGTACGGCGCGATGACGACGACCTCGTCGCCGGGGTTGACCACGGCGTGGAACGTGATGGAAAGAGACGCCGCGGCGCCGCAGGTCAGGTACACGTCGCCGCCGGCGTAGTCGGTGCCGAACCGGCGGTTCAGGCTCGCGGCCACGGCCTCGCGGGCGGCGGGCATGCCGGGGGCTGCGGTGTAGCCGTGGAGCTCGGTGGCGGGCAGCTCGAGCGAGCGGGCGATGGACTGCTTCACGGCCTCGGGAGCGGGGATCGAGGGGTTGCCGAGGCTGAAGTCGAAGACGTTCTCGGCGCCGATCTGGGCCTTGCGGGCCGCGCCGTACGCCGCGATCTCGCGGATGGACGACTTGGACGCGCCGTACGCGTAGCTCTTCTCGTTAATGCTCATGCGGGTCTCCTTACCTGCTCGTTGTTCCTCTTGCCTACTGGCTTTGGCTCACCTGCGAGGCCTCGTACTCGTCCCACGTGCCGTCGAGAAGCGCGGTGACGGCGTCGCCCTCGACGGTCTCGCGCTCCAGCAGCACGCGCGCCATGGTGTCCATCTGTCCGCGGCGGGCGGCGAGCACCTGGCGCGCACGGTCGTGGGCCTCGCGCATGATGCGCTCGATCTCGTCGTCGATGCGCTTGGCCGTCTCGCCGGAGAAATCGTTCTTCTGCGCATAGTCGCGGCCGAGGAAGACCTCGTGCTGCGCCTCGCCGAAGACCTGGGTGCCCAGCTCCTCGCTCATGCCGTAGCGGGTGACCATCTCGCGGGCGATCTTGGTCGCGCGCTCCAGGTCGTTGCTCGCGCCGGTGGTGATGTCGTTGCAGAACAGCTCCTCCGCGGTGCGCCCGCCCAGCAGCACGGCGATCTCGTCGAGCATGCCTTCGCGGGTCTTCAGGAAGCGGTCCTCGTCGGGCACCTGCATGGTGTAGCCGAGCGCCTGCCCGCGCGCGATGATCGAGATCTTGTGCACCGGGTCGGAGTTCTCGAGGATGTGGCCGACGAGCGCGTGGCCGCTCTCGTGGTAGGCGATCGTCGTGCGCTCCTTCTCGGTGATGACGCGGCTCTTGCGCTCGGGGCCGGCCATAACGCGCTCCATGGCCTCCTCGACCTCGTCGTTGCCGATGGCGGCGCGACGCCGACGGGCGGCGAGAAGCGCGGCCTCGTTGCAAAGGTTGGCCAGGTCGGCGCCGGTAAAGCCCGGCGTGAGCTTGGCCAGGCGCGCGAAGTCGACCGACTCGGCGAAGGGCTTGTTCGCGGCATGGACGCGCAGGATCTGCTCGCGGCCGCGGACGTCGGGGCGGTCCACCGTGACGCGGCGGTCGAAGCGGCCGGGGCGCAGCAGCGCCGGGTCGAGGATGTCGGGGCGGTTCGTCGCGGCGATGAGGATGACGGCGGAATTCTCCTCGAAGCCGTCCATCTCGACGAGCAGCTGGTTCAGGGTCTGCTCGCGCTCGTCGTGGCCGCCGCCCACGCCGGCCCCGCGCTGACGGCCGACCGCGTCGATCTCGTCGATGAAGACGATGCAGGGCGCGGCCTCCTTGGCCTGCTTGAACAGGTCGCGGACGCGCGAGGCGCCGACGCCGACGAACATCTCGACGAAGTCGGAGCCCGAGATGGAGAAGAACGGCACGCCCGCCTCGCCGGCGACGGCCTTGGCCAGCAGCGTCTTGCCCGTGCCCGGAGGGCCCACGAGCAGCAGGCCGTGCGGGATCTTCGCGCCCATCTTCAGGTAACGCTCGGGCTCAGAGAGGAAGTCGCGCACCTCCTGGAGCTCCTCGACCGCCTCGTCGATGCCGGCGACGTCGTCGAAGCGCACCTTCGGGCGCTCCTCCTCGGTGGTCTTCGCCTTGGTCTTGCCGAACTGCATCGTGCGCCCGTTCTGGTCGCCGATGCGGCGCATGAAGTAGACGACCACGCCGAGGGTGAGCAGCGTCGGCACGACCGTGACGAGGACCGTCTCCATGAGCGATCCGTCGGAGGTGTCGATGGTGTACGTCACGTCGGAGTGGCCGGCCATGAGCTCGTCGAGCGAGTCGGAGCCGATGTAGTACGTCTTGTACTTGACGAGCTTGGACTCGTCGTCCTTGCCGTCGCCCTCGCGCCAATACTGACCCGTTGCCGAGCCGTCGGAGGTCTTGTACGTCACGTCGTGCACGCGGCCGTCGTTGACGGCGACGACGAACTCGTTCGTGGCGATGGTGTCGGTCTCGGCCTGGGCGGTAAAGGGGTTGCCGCCCATCGTCGCGATCAGGTAGATCGCGATGGCGACGACGATGACCAGCGCCGTGCCGTAGGGGCTCTTTCCGTCCGGCCCCTCGGGGAGGGGGAGCTGGTCGAGCTTGCCGGGCTTTTTCTGGTTGTCAGACAAAAGTAAAGCTCCTTGCTAAGAAGTGCGGCCGGCCGGCCGCGCCGGCGCGGGTGCGAACGTCGGCGCCGATGCCGAGAAGCGCCCGGCGGGCGGCCTTCCCGATGATGCGCGGGGCCGGTCCTGCTGCGAGGTCGGCTCTATCAGCTGTAGACCTCGGGCTTGAGGATGCCGATATAGGGCAGGTTGCGGTAGCGCTCGGCGAAATCGAGGCCGTAACCGACGATGAACTCGTCAGGCACGTGGGCGCCCACGTACTCGGGGTGGACGGCGGGCTTCTTGCCCTCGACGTCCTTGACCAGGAACGCCGCGACCTTGACGGAGTTGGCGCCGCGGGCCTCGAGCATGCGGATGAGGTAGCTGAGCGTGAGGCCGGAGTCGAGGATGTCCTCGACGATGAGCACGTCGCGACCCTCGATCTTCGTGTCGAGGTCCTTGACGATGCGCACGACGCCGGAGCTCTTCACGCCGTCGCCGTAGCTCGAGACCGCCATGAAGTCGACGGCGATGGGGCACTTGATGGCGCGCATGATGTCCGCGGTGAAGACCACGGCGCCCTTGAGCACCGCGACCACCAGCGGGTTCTTCTCTTTGTAGTCGGCGGTGATCGCGTCGCCCATGCGGGTCACGATGTCCTTGATGTCCTGTTCGCTGAGCACGACTTCCGATACGTCCGGGTGCAGCGCCTCCATGAGCGTCCCCTTCCTGGGATTGCTTGCGCGGTCGACCACAGGCGCGGGCGGGCCCAGCCTGCGGCAATACAGGTCATTAGGATACACCGCGACGACGCAGGCAAGGAAAGCGGCCCATGAATTAACGCGGAGCGGGGATGCGGGCCTTGTGCGGAGACGCAGGGCGGCCGGACGCTCGCAGCCCTCGGTTAACGCCCGTCGGCGTCCCCGGCTTCCGAAATCGTGAGCTCGAGCAGCGTCCGGGTGCCGGGGACGCAGCGGCAGCGCTCGTCGGCGCGGACGCCGGCGACCCAGACGATGCTTCCCGACGGACCGGTGCGCACAACGGGCACGCCGGCGCGCTCGGCCGCGGGAACGCGTGCGGAGTTGAGCAGGTCAGAGAGCTTCTTCGACTGGCCGTGCATGCCCAAAGGGCACAACACGTCGCCCGCATGCGGCCCGTCGACCCACAGGCGGCCGCCGCTCGTTGCGTCGACGCCGCACGCCGCCGCGTCCAGCAGCACCGACTCCCCCGCCCACTCGAGGCCGTGGGCGCGCGCGAACGCGGGAACGTCGGTCGCCTCCGGCGCGGGACGCAGGCGCGCCGCAAGCACGCGGCCGCCCGGCAGCACAAGCTCGCCGGGCACCTCCAGCCACGCGTCCGTCGCGCGCGCGTCGGCGACCCGCGCCCGCAGCACGAGCAGGCCGTGCTCGACGCGCGCGTCGACGCCCATCGGGATGGTCGCCGACCCCTGGCCCGCGGCGACGAGCCGCAGCACGGCCGCTATATGCCGCGCCTCGAGCCGGGCCTCCGGGCAGACCCCGAGGATGGCGGCGCGCACGACGCGACGCGCGATGGCCACCTCCGTGGCCGCGAGCCGCGCGGCGTCGAGCGCGACGAGGCCCTCGTCGGAGCGCCGCGTGAGGTCGCGACGCGCCCGGGCCGCCACCGCCGTCAGGTAGGCGTCCTCGTCCGAGAGGATGTCGCAGGTGTTCGCCAGGCTCGCGGCCAGGCGCTCGTTGCGCTTCTTCGCAACGGGAAGCACCTCGTGGCGGACGAATGCGCGCAGGTAGCGGGTATCGGCGTTGGTCGCGTCCTCGCGCCAGACGATGCCGCGCATGCGCAAAAGCTCGCACAGCTCGTCATGGGTGCGGTCGAGCAGCGGCCGCACGATGCGGTTGCGACGCCGCGGGATGGACGAGAGCCCCGCCGCGCCGGTGCCGCGGATGGCGTTCATAAAGAAGGTCTCGGCGCGGTCGTCGGCGGTATGCGCGGTGAGGATGCGCGCGGCCGATCGGCTGCAGCCGACCTCCGCGCAGAGCTCGTTGGCGAGCTCGACCGCCGCGGCATAGCGCGCCACGCGCCCGGCGTTCTCCACGTTGCCGTCGGTCTGGGCGGCGAGCTCCGTCACGTCCACGCGGCGGACGTCGCACGGAATGCCGAAATCCCGCGCGATGCCGCGGACGAACTCCTCGTCCTCCTCGGCGTCGATGCCCCTGAGCTGATGATTCACGTGCAGGACGTGCAGCCGCTCCCGGGCGATGCGCGCCTCTCCCCGCCCGTCGTCGATGTCGAGCGCCGAGGTCGCGGCCAGCACCAGCAGCGCCGTTGAGTCCGCGCCGCCCGAGACCATGAGCACCACCGGGGCGCGCAGCTCCTCGTCCTCCCGCCCGCTCGGGCGCTCGAAGCGCGGCTGCGCGGTTGCGTATCGGCGCGAAACACTCGGCATTCTGGTCTCCCCCAACGTGTACTCTTTGCTGTTGGAAGTTTACGGCAACGAGAGGACCTGGATGTACCCGCAGATTCACCTGCACGTGCTCGCGAGCGGCTCGAAGGGCAACGCGGCCCTGGTAGAGGGCCCCGACGGCTTCGTCCTCGTGGACTGCGGCATCTCCAACCGCGAGCTGGCAAGAAGGGCCGCCGAGCTGGGGCTCGACCTCGGGCGCGTGCGCGCGGCGCTTCTTACCCACGAGCACGGCGACCATACCCGCGGGCTGCCGGTGTTCGCCAAGCACTTCGACGGGCCGCTTTACGCCACGGCCGGGACCGTCGGCGCGCGCAAGGACCTGACGGGCCTCGCCTTCTCCATCGTCGACCATTCGTGCGAGCTCGACCTCGCCGGCATGCACGTGCGCGCCTTCCCGACCTCGCACGACGTCGCCGACCCCATGTGCTTCCGCTTCGAGACGGACAACGACGCCGTCGGCTACTGCACGGACACCGGCGTGCTCACGCCCGAGGCGCTCGACCTGCTCTTCGGCGTGCGCATCCTCGCGCTCGAGTCCAACCACGACCCCAGGATGCTCGCCTCCGGCCCCTACCCCGCCTACCTCAAGGCGCGCGTCGGCGGCGAGAAGGGCCACCTGTCCAACGACCAGGCGGCCGAGGCGCTGCGCGACCTCGTGGACGAGGACACCGAGACGGTCGTGGCCATGCACCTCTCGCAGGAGAACAACCGGCCGAGCGTCTGCGTCCGGACGCTTGCCGAGGCGGTCGGCGCCGTCGCCGCCGACGACGCCTGGGCGGAGGCCCGCACGCCCGACGGGCTTCTTTCCATCTGCGCCGCCGCCCAAGACTGGCCGATGACCGTGTGGTAGGCGCGCCGCCCTTTGGATAGCTGAAAAATCTCACGGGACTGTGGCGGACGTTATGGGGCCAAATCGAGCCCGAAACGTCTGCCACAGTCCCGTGAGATTTTTCAGCTCGCCAAATTCAGGTCGCCAAGCCACAAAGAAGCGCCGGCGCGCACGTGGCGCGTCGGCGCAGCTTGTCCCGCATCACCGCAACGGCAGCCCGCTATCGGCCGCCGCGGCGGGAACCCGCCGTTTGCCGGCAACTAGTCGATGGCGATCTTCGTGACGTTGGCCTTCTGGTCCTGCTTGGGGACGTTGATGGTGAGCACGCCGCCGTCGAACTTGGCGGTCAGGCCGGCCGTGACCGCGTCCTTGAGGTAGACGCCGCGCGTGGCGCTCCACTCGCTGGTCTCCTTGTACAGGTAGTTCTTGGCCTTCTGCTCCTCGCTCTCCTTGTGCTCGACGGAGACGGAGAGGCGGCCCTCGTTGAGCTCGACGTCGATCTCCTCGCGCTTAACGCCCGGGAGCACGGCCGAGACGACGTACTTGTCGCCCGCGTCCTCGACGTCCATCTTGAAGCCGGCGTCCTTGGAAAGGGTGGCCAGCGGCGCGTCGAAGAAGCCTTCGAAAGCGTCGAACGGCCAGGTGCGCAGACCACGGGAGAAACGATCGTAAGGAACCATGCTTGCCATAGTAACCACTCCTTTGTGATTGATTGGGCGCCCTGAACCCTCAGCGCCCCTCGTTACGTTGTTATTTATGCCCGAATTGGCGGGCGCTAAACGGCAATTCTCAGATTTTCTTAGCGTCACATACTCATCATATCTAAGCGTTCTCGACTTAGATATGACGTGGCGAGAAGAACCCGGCAACCGCGCCCCACCTTTGGTTAAGCCCTATGAATAATGTCGGCGCGCAAAAGCCCGCCGCCGCGCTGCGCTAAAATGTTCGGGATTGCCGTGCACCCGATTCCAGAGAGCTTTCGTATGGACGACCAGAACGTCACCGACGGCGCCGCAGGTGCGCCGAACACGCAGGCAGAGACCGGCGTCCCGGCCCAGCAGCAGGCGGCGCCGTACGTGCGCCAGCGGCCCGCCCACCGCAGCGTCGGCACCGTGAACGGCCTTGACGACGGGGAAGAGACGCCCGCCCGCATCGCTCACGACTCCGGCTACACCAACCGCGGCTCGATCATGAGCGGGGGCTCGTATCGCCGTTCGCGCTCCGACGCGGACAAGCTCCGCCGCGACCTGCAGTACGGCCAGTACCTCGAGATTCCCAAGGGCCGTCGCGACATCTTCGTCAAGCGCGAGCGTAAGTCGAACATAAAGACGCTCCTCGCGCTCGTGGCCATCATCGCGATCCTGGCCGTCGTCGTCTACTTCGTCTGGCACTACATGCAGACCAACTGGGGCGCCGCCTCCATCGGATAACCGCCTGGCAAGAAGGGCCGCAGCTCGACACGAGCCGCGGCCCTTCTTCTCGTGTCGCCCGGACGCGGCGCGCGGCAGGAGGCAAGAGGCGGGATGCTCGCCGTGGGCGCGCCACCCGCCGCGCTCGACCGCGCAGGCGCCGCGGCGCGCTTAGCCCCAGGGGTCGCGCTCGAAGAGCGGCTCGGGCGCCGGCCGGCGGTCGGAGTACGGGTCGTAGCCGTCGTCGTCCTCGTTCTCGGCGCGGATAAACTCCTTGTTCGCCTTCTCCTCGGCGCTGAGGGCGGCGCCGTTGCCGGCGCCGCCACCGGCTTTGACCTGCGCCTCGTGAGCCGCCTTCGGGCCCACGCCCTGCGAAGAGCTACTGAGCATTGTCGTCCCCCTTCTGCGTGGAAACCTGGCCGTCGTAGACGCTCACGTAGCCGATGTACTTAGCCGGGCTGTTGTCGTAGGCGGAGAGGTCGACGCCCCCGCTGAAGTGGCTGCGCGGGCAGACGAGCACGACCACGTTCGTCACGTCCTTTGGCCCGCCGATGACCACCGCCCAAGAGAACTGGTCCGTCTCGCCGTAGCCGCAGATAAAGTGCCGACCGTCCGTCTGGGTCTGGGTATCCGCCTGCGTCTGCGAGGAGCCGGCCGTGCCGCCGCCCTGGCTCTGCGCCAGGACGCCGAGCCCGGCGAGGTCCTGCTCGGTGGCGGTCTCTTTGAGGCCGGAGAGCCCGCAGGCCTCCATGACCGCCCGGACGCCGGAGACCGTCTCGGACGTGCCGCCGGCCGGCGCGGCGCCCGAGGCGTAGACGTAGCGCACGCCGCTGATGGGCGCGCCCGAGCCGAGGACGTCGTCCGTCTTGCCCCCGGCGTACGAGCCCGTCTCGGGGTTGGGCGAGAAGGTGATCATGTCGCCGTCCTGGCCCCGGTAGACCGCGTGCGCGTCGCCGTTGAAGAGCGTCGAGCCGTAGACCAGCGTGTACTTCTCGTCGCTCAGGTAGGTCGCGACCTCCTTGGACGTGGCGTCGAAGTAGGCCGTCAGGTCCGTGACCTCCTCGGGATACGGCGTCGAGACCTGGAGCTCGACGACGTCGCCCTCGCTCGCCTGCGTGCCGGCCTCGGGCTCGCACGCCACGACGGTGTTGCGCGCGGCGTCCGACTTGACGTAGGTGACGTTGGCCGAGAGCCCGGCCTTCTCGACGGCGGCCTTGGCGGCGTCGGCGGTAAGGCCCATGACCGACGGGACCACGTACGGCGTCGCCACCGAGAGCACCACCTCGTCGCCGGACTTGAACTCGGAGCCCTCGGCGGGCGAGACCTCGACCACCGTGCCGCTCTCCGCGTCGGAGTTGACCGACTGGATGCGGATGTTCGTCGCCCCCATGTCGAGAAGCGCCTTCTGCGCAACCTCGAGCGACGAGCCCGTGACCTGCGGGATCGTGCGGGCGACGGCCACGGTAAGGGTGGCCTGCTTGGAGTCGGCGCGCTTCCCCGGCTCCGGGCTGCACGCCGTCACGGTGCCGATGCCGTCGTCGGCGGGCGCCTGCGCGACCTCGACCGAGAAGCCGGCCGCCTCGAGCTTGGACGTGGCCGTCGCCTCGTCGAGGCCGACGACGAGCGGGACCGTGCGGCCGCCCCAGAGCTCCTGGTCGTAGGTGTACCAGGCCGCGCCGGCGAGACCGCCGAGGACCAGCACGACGATGATAAGGACGCCCCACACGGGCATGCCCTTCTTCTTCGTGCTCTTGACCGGGGACTGGAGCTCGACCGGGCGGCGGGCGGTCGTGAGGTCGGAGAGGTTCACCGGCGACGCGTAGGGGTCGTCCAGGACGTCGATGCCGTCGACGGCAGCGTCGGGCGCAGGGGCGCCGCCGGGAAGGACCGTGGTCGCGGCCCCGCGCGGCAGCTGCGTCGTCGGGACGGCGCCCATCCGCGACGTCGGCGAGGCGCCGGCGACCGTCGCGTCGCCGGGGGCGCCGGGGGCGGCCAGGCGCGTGGCGTTCGGGTCGGCGCCGGCGGGCGCGTCGATGTCGGGAACCGAGATGCGCGTGGCGCCCAGGTCGGCGGGCCGGGCTGCGGCGGGCCGGGCAGCGCGGGTTGCGCCCGGGTCCGCGGGCGCGCCGTCAGCGCCGCGCATCAATCTGGTTCCGTCAGCGTCGTTTCTATCCATAGCGGCCTCCTGGTCGCGGGCATGTCACAGGTAGTCACATCCTAACGCGAAACCCTCGGGGCCTGCGAGCACGCGGCAAGCGAGCGCACGCCGAGCGAGCGCCAAGGCGTTAGGGTACTTCTCGCCAAGTAGCCTAACTATTTAACTATCGACAAAAGCCCAGTTGGCAAGAAGCCCGGCCTTCTTTCCGGCGACTTAGCCTACTTCCAAAGAAGTAGGCTAACGGGCGCACGACCCCGCGGCCTCGCGAAGGGCGGCCCGCCCCGCGCCGATCGGCCGCCTGCGGCAGGCGGATCCTCCCGGGCGGCGGCGCGGCCATCCGCACCGAGCAACAAGCAAGAAGGGCGGCCGCTCGGCGACCGCCCTTCTTTACATCAAGGTATGAATCGGCCGGGCAGCGCCCGCCCGCATGGACCGGCTACTCCACCGCGTCAGGCTCCACCGCGTCGCTCGCCACGTCGTCGCGAACGGCGAAGAAGCCCCGGTCGTCGTCGCAGTCGACCTTGACCGTGTCGCCCTCGTGGACCTCGCCGGCGATGATCAGGTTGGCGATGTTGTCCACGACTTGGCGCTGGACCAGGCGCTTGAGCGGGCGCGCGCCGTAGACCGGGTCGAGGCCGTCGATGGCGAGCGACTGCACCGCCGCCGGCGTGAGCTCGAGCTTGATGCGGTCGCGCTCGAGGCGCTCGCGAACGTCCTTGAGCTGGATGTCCACGATCTTCTCGATGTCCTCGAGGCCGAGCGGCTGGAAGACCACGATGTCGTCGATACGGTTGAGGAACTCGGGCTTGAAGCTCTCGCGCAGGGCCTCCATCGCCTGGTTGCGGCCCTCCTCCGCGTCGCCCGAGGCGCCCGCGCCGGCGATGAACTGGCTGCCGACGTTCGACGTCATGATGATGATCGTGTTCTTGAAGCTGACCACGCGGCCCTGGCCGTCGGTCAGGCGGCCGTCGTCGAGCACCTGGAGCAGGATGTTGAAGACGTCGGGGTGCGCCTTCTCCATCTCGTCCATGAGGATGACGGAGTACGGGTGGCGCCGGACGGCCTCGGTGAGCTGGCCGCCCTCGTCGTAGCCCACGTATCCCGGGGGCGCGCCGATAAGGCGCTGGACGCTGAACTTCTCCATGTACTCGGACATGTCGATGCGCACAAGGGAGCGCTCGTCGTCGAAGAGGCACTCGGCGAGCGCCTTGGCGAGCTCGGTCTTGCCCACGCCGGTGGGGCCGAGGAAGAAGAAGCTGCCGATGGGGCGGTCGGGGTCGGAGAGGCCCGCGCGGCTGCGGCGCACGGCGGCGGCCACGGCGTCGACGGCGGCGTTCTGGCCGATCACGCGCTTGTGGAGCTCGCCCTCGAGGTTCTTGAGCTTGTCCATCTCGCCTTGCATCATCTTCGAGACGGGCACGCCGGTCCAGGCGGAGACGACCTCGGCGATCTCCTCGCTCGTGACCTCCTCCTTAAGCAGCCCGCCGGACTCCTGCTTGGCAATAAGCGCCTGCTCAGCGGCATCGTAGTCGCGCTGCAGGCCGGGAATCGTGGAGTAGCGCAGCTCCGAGGCGCGCGCCAGGTCGCCCTCGCGGGTCGCGCGCTCCATCTCGGTCTTGGCGTCCTCGATCTGGCTCTTGAGGTCCTGGACGCGGTCGATGGCGCCCTTCTCGTTTTGCCAGTCGGCCTTCATGCCGTCGAGCTTCTCGCGCGTGACGGCGATCTCGCCGCGCAGGGTCTCGAGGCGCTCCTTGCTGGCGGCGTCCTCCTCCTTCATGAGGGCCTGCTCCTCGATCTGCATCTGGGTGAGCTGGCGGTCGACGGCGTCGATGTCGGAGGGCATGGAGTCGAGCTCCATGCGCAGGCGGCTCGCCGCCTCGTCCACGAGGTCGATGGCCTTGTCCGGCAGGAAGCGGTCCGAGATGTAGC
>CAVJHQ010000011.1:27262-38316 GCA_963649365.1 Alloprevotella sp. | reverse complement strand
TGCGCCGACATGGCCATCTCCGAGCTCAAGGACTACCTGGAGAACGGCAACATCGTGCACTCGGTCAACTACCCGAGCTGCTCGATGGGCAAGGCGCGCGCCGCGAGCCGAATCGCCTGCCTGCACGCCAACGTCCCCAACATGATCGGCCAGATCACCGCCATCCTCGCTCACGACAACGCGAACGTCCAGCGCATGGTCAACGAGTCCGCCGGCGAGAACGCCTACACCATGTTCGACACCGACGAGCACCTGGACGACGCCACCATCGCCGCCCTGAAGCAGATTCCCGCGATTTACCGCGTCCGCGTCATCAAGTAGACCGTCGGCGCCCCGTGCGCACAACCGACCGCGACGGCACGCCCCCGAGCTGGAAGCTTTCCGGCCCGGGGGCGTGCGCTTTTAGTCCTCGGCCTCGCTGGCGGCCTTGGCCTCGTCAAGGTAGCTGTAGAGCGTGTACTTACTGATGCCGAAGTACTTGCACACCTTCGGCCCCGACTTGGTGATGAGAAACGCGCCGGCGTCGTTCAGGTAACGGATCGCGCGGACCTTGTCGTCCTTGCTCATGAGCGCCACCGGCGTGCCCACGAGCTCCACCGACTGCTCCAGCAGGTCGTCGAGCAGGTCGGCGATGTTGCGCACGATGGGCTCCGGCTCCTTCGGCGCGGTCGGCTCGACGCCGCAGAGCCACTGGATGGTGCCCTGCGCCGCGCGCAGCATCGTGATGTCGAAGTTGATGGCAAAGATGCCCGAGACCTCGCCTGAGCTGTCGCGGATAAAGACCGTCGACGACTTGAGGATCTTTCCGCTCGCGGTCTTGGTCAGGTACGAGAGGCGGTCCTCAAGCTGCGTGCCCGCGCCCGCGTGCAGGGCCTCGAGCACCACGTGCGAGGGGCCGTCGCCGAGCTTGCGCCCGGTCACGTGGCCGTTCTCGATCCAGACGATGGAGTGGTCGGGGTCCTTGGCCTTGAGGTCGTGGATCACCACCTCGCAGCCGCTGCCGAACTGCAGGGCTATCGCGTGCCCGAGGCGCTTGTAGAAATCGAAGTGGTTTTCTTGCATGACCTTACGCTCCGTTTTTCCCGAGGGTGCGAGACTCGATGCCGTTCGCCGCAGGTCGCGGCCGATGCTTTCTATAACGAATACAACAATACCGCAAGCTAACAAACAGTTTGTTAGGCGCGCGTTTCCGCCTTGGCGCGGGTTTGCGCCCGCCGCCCCGCGATACCTACCGTTTACCGAATAGCAAACACCCCGTCGAACAGCGCTCACACGTCATAAACCTGCAGATATAACAATTGGTTTTGCAAGAAAACAAACTGTTTGGCTTAAATACGCTTGGCGAGAAGACCGTCGCTCGCCGCCCGCGCTCATGCAAAATCCAAAGCAACACATGACGTGGGAGAGGGGATTTGCAGATGGCCCAGACCGAGGAGACCATAGGCTCGCCGAAGCTCTTTGAGCGCGACGGCCTGCCGCCTATACAGGACTTGCTGCCCACGTCGCTGCAGCACGTCCTCGCGTGCTTCGCCGGCGCCATCGCGCCCGCGATGATGATCGCCTCCACCTGCAACTTCACCGAGGAGCAGGAGCAGGCCATCATCCAGGTCGCCCTTATCCTCACGGCGCTCGACACGCTGCTCCAGCAGTTCCCGCTCTTCGGTCGCATCGGCTCCAACCTGCCCATCCTCACGGGCGTCTCGTTCGCGTTTCTCCCCGCGTTCCAGGCCATCGGCTTCGAGTTCGGCTTCGGGACGCTGCTGGGCGCCGAGCTCGTGGGCGGCCTCGTGGCCATACTCTTCGGCCTCTGCTTCAAGAACGTCCGTAAGCTCTTCCCGCCGCTGGTCACAGGCACCGTCATCTTCACCATCGGCGTCTCGCTCTACCCGACGGCCATCAAGTACATGGCCGGCGGCACCGGCTCGCCCATATTCGGCTCCTTCAAGAGCTGGCTTGTGGGCCTCATTACCTTCGCCATCGTCTTCGGCCTGTCGAACTTCGGCCGCGGCGTCGTCAAGCTGGGCGCCATCTTCTTCGGCATGATCATCGGCTGCGCCATCTCCGCGCCGCTCGGCATGATCGACGCGTCCGGCGTGGCGGACGCCTCCTGGTTCGCGCTGCCCAGGCTCATGCCCTTCCAGATAGAGTTCAACGGCGCCGCCTGCCTCACCATCGCCGTCGTCTACATCATGGCGAACGTCCAGCTCATCGGCGACCTCTCGGCGGCCTCGCTCGGCGCGCTCGACCGCCTGCCGGAGGAGAAGGAGCTCTCCGGCGCCATCATGGCCCAGGGCACCGTCTCCATCGTCTCGGCGTTTCTCGGCGGCATGCCCACCTCGGCCTTCGGCCAGAACGTCGGCATCATCGTGAGCAACAAGGTCGTCAACCGCTGGGTCTTCGCCTTTGCCGCGGCCATCTTCGCCGTCGCCGGCTTCGTGCCCAAGGTGGCGAGCGTGCTCACCATGATCCCGCAGCCCGTCATCGGCGGCGCCACCATCTCGGTCTTCGGCACCATCACCTTGAACGGCATCCGCATGCTCGTGCGCGACGGCCTGACGCCGCGCTCCTGCACCGTCTTCGGCGTCTCGGTCGCCTTCGGCCTCGGCATCTCGCAGGTCTCCGGCTGCCTTTCGGGCGCCGGCATGCCGGACTGGGTCTCGACCATCTTCGCCACCTCGGCCATCACGCCCTGCGCGATCATGGCCATCATCCTCAACAACGTGCTGCCGCCCGAGGACGTCCCGCTGCCCTCGGACACCAACGCGCCCAACGACCTGCGCGTCGAGGCGGCCGCGGCGGTGGACGCCCAGGACCTCGACGTGGACACGCTCGAGGCCGTGACCCGCGAGGGCGAGGAGATCGGCGAGGTGGGCGTCATGTTCGACGCCGCCGAGCGCATGGCCGCATACGAGGACAAACACGCCGGCGGCGGCAACGTTGACCGTTCGGCAAAGAGTTAGCAAGAAACCACGGGAATACTGGCAAGAAGGCGCGCCGGGGAAGCGCGCAGGAGAGGAGAACACCATGCTTCTGGTCGGGAACGGTCGGGTCATCACCCGCGACGCCGCCAACCCCTACATCGAGGACGGCGCCGTCCTCATCGAGGGCGACTCCATCCTGGCGGTCGGCCCGGAGGCGGACCTCAAGTCCCAGGCCATCGGCGCCTCCTACGTGGACGCCCACGGCGGCGTCATCATGCCGGGCCTGGTCAACTGCCACACGCACATCTACTCCGGCCTCGCGCGCGGCCTCGCCATCAAGGGCTGCAACCCCACGAACTTCCTCGAGAACCTTGAGCAGCAGTGGTGGAAGATCGACGACAACCTCACCCTCGACGGCACGCGCGCCAGCGCCTACGCAACGATCCTCGACTCGCTGCGCGACGGCGTGACGACCATCTTCGACCACCACGCGAGCTTCTGCGAGATCCCCGGCAGCCTCTTCGCCATCAAGGACGCGGCCGCCGAGCTCGGCATCCGCAGCTGCCTGTGCTACGAGACCTCCGACCGCCGCGGCGCCGAGAAGCGCGACCAGTCCATCCGCGAGAACGCCGAGTTCGCCCGGTGGGCCGCGGCCCAGCGCGCCGAGGGCAACCACATGGTCGCGGCCATGTTCGGCGGGCACGCCACCTTCACCCTCTCCGACGAGACGATGGACATGATGGCCGAGGCCAACGACGGCCTCACCGGCTTCCACATCCACGTCTGCGAGGGCATGAACGACGTCTGGGACTCTCGCCGGAACCGCGGCGGCATCAGCCCGGTCGAGCGCCTGCTCCAGCACGGCCTTCTCGGCCCGGACACCATGCTCGGCCACTGCATCCACGTTACCCCCGCCGAGATGGACATCATCAAGGAGACGGGCACCTGGCTCGTCAACAACCCCGAGTCCAACATGGGCAACGCCGTGGGCTGCGCGCCCGTGCTCGAGTTCTTCCGCCGCGGCATCCCCGTGTGCATGGGCACCGACGCCTACACCCACGACATGCTCGAGAGCCTCAAGGTCTTTCTCATCATCCAGCGCCACAACGCGGCTATGCCCAACGTGGGCTGGTGCGAGGACATGGACATGCTCTTCAAGAACAACCCGGCCATGGCCACCAAGTACTTCGGCCGCGAGATCGGCAAGCTCGCCCCGGGCGCCGCGGCCGACGTCATCGTCATGGACTACAACCCGTTCACGCCCTTCTCGGACGAGAACATCGACGGCCACATGCTCTTCGGCATGATGGGCAAGAACTGCCGCACCACCATCGTCAACGGCCGTGTCCTGTACAAGGACCGCGAGTTCGTGGCCTTCGACGAGGAGAAGATCAACGCGTGGACCATGGAGCAGTCCAAGAAGCTCTGGGGCACGCTGAACGATCGCGCGTACTAGCGCGCCGCACGTGTTTTTCGCGGCCTCCGCGGGGCCGCAAACGTCGCGTCGGGGGACGCGGCACGAAACCGCCCGGCCACGCGGTCTTGGCCCGGCAGGAGAGGAACCTAATATGAGCGACGTCATGAGGCCCATTCCGTTTGCCCAGCTCATGGACTGGATCTTGACCGAGAACGCCGAGAAGGGCTCGGTCTTCGGCATCCGCAAGGCGTATCGCCACGAGGGCGCAGCCGAGCCCATCTTCGCCGAGTCGATCGAGACCCCCTTCGGCCCGGCGGCAGGCCCCAACAGCCAGCTCGCGCAGAACATCGTGGCCTCCTACGTGGCCGGCGCGCGCTTCTTCGAGCTCAAGACCGTGCAGATCATGGACGGCGAGGAGCTCTCCCGTTGCGTGGCCAAGCCCTGCATCGTGGCCGAGGACGAGTGCTACAACTGCGAGTGGTCCACGGAGCTCACCGTGCCGCAGGCCCAGGACGAGTACATCAAGGCCTGGTGGGCCTGCAAGCTGCTCTCCCGCGAGCTCGGGCTGGGCGCCGAGGACGGCTTCGTCTTCAACATGAGCGTCGGCTACGACCTCGAGGGCATCAAGAGCCCGAAGGTCGACTCCTACATCGAGAACATGAAGGACGCGAGCGGCACGGCCGTCTGGGCCGAGTGCTACGCGTGGGCTTCTCGGAACCTTGACCGCTTTACCCACATTGACCAGGCCTTTATTGACTCCGTGAGCCCGCATGTCTCGGCGTCCGTGACCGAGTCCACGCTCCACGGCTGCCCGCCCGACGAGATCGAGCGCATCGCCACCTACCTCATCTGCGAGAAAGGCCTGAACACCTACATCAAGTGCAACCCGACGCTGCTGGGCTACGACTACGCGCGCGGGCGCCTCGACTCCCTCGGCTTCGACTACATCGCCTTCGACGACAAGCACTTCCGCGAGGACCTGCAGTGGGCCGACGCCGTGCCGATGTTCCGTCGCCTGATCGCCCTCACGTCCGAGCGCGGCCTCGCCTTCGGCGTCAAGCTCACGAACACCTTCCCGGTCGACGTCACGCGCAAGGAGCTGCCGAGCGAGGAGATGTACATGAGCGGCCGCTCGCTCTTCCCGCTGACCATCCACCTCGCGCGCCGCATCTCCGAGGAGTTCGACGGCAAGCTGCGCATCAGCTACTCCGGCGGCGCGGACGCCCAGAACATCCGCGACATCTACGGCGCGGGCATCTGGCCCATCACCATGGCCACGACCGTCTTGAAGCCGGGCGGCTACGAACGGTTCACCCAGATCGCGGGCCTTCTTGCGGGCGCCGAGCGCAAGGACGACGTGGACGTCGCCGCCGTGGCCGCGCTCGACGAGGCCGTGGCCGAGGCGCCCAAGTACCGCAAGCCCGTGAAGCCGGTGCCGGCCCACAAGCTCGACTGGCCGCTGCCCCTTACCAGCTGCTTCACCTCTCCCTGCCGCAACGGCTGCCCCATCGAGCAGGACATCCCCGCCTACCTGGCCGCCGTCGACGAGGGGCGCCTCGACGACGCCCTCGCCATCATCGCGGAGAGAAACGCCCTGCCCTTCATTACCGGCAACCTCTGCCCGCACCCCTGCGGGACCAAGTGCATGCGCGCCTTCTACGAGCCCGAGGGCGCGTCCATCCGCGCGAGCAAGCTCACGGCCGCGCGCGGCGGCATCGACGCGCTTCTCGCCGGCATCAAGGGCGGCGCGGGCGCGAAGAAGGCCGCGGGCGCCGAGGCCCACAAGGTGGCCGTCGTCGGCGGCGGCCCGGCCGGCCTGGCCTGCGCGTTCTTCCTCTCGCGCGCCGGCGCCGACGTGACCGTCCTCGAGCGCCGCGAGACCCTGGGCGGCGTCGCCCGCCACATCATCCCGGCCTTCCGCATCGCCGACGCGGACATCGACCGCGACGTCGAGCTCTGCCTGGCGTACGGCGCCAAGGCCCAGACGGGCGTCGAGGTCGGCTCCGTGGCCGAGCTCAAGGCCGCCGGCTACACGGACGTCGTCGTCGCCTGCGGCGCCTGGGCGCCCGGCCACGTGGGCCTCGAGTCCGGCGAGGAGATCGACGTCCTCGACTTCCTCGGCGCCGCCAAGCGCGGGGAGGACCTCAGCTCGCTGGGCACCGACGTCGTCATCGTCGGCGCCGGCAACACCGCCATGGACGCCGCCCGCGTGGCCAAGCGCCTGCCGGGCGTCCAGAACGTGCGGATCGTCTACCGCCGCACCAAGCGCTACATGCCCGCCGACGAGGAGGAGCTCGCCGAGGCCGTCTCCGAGGGCGTCGAGCTCTGCGAGCTTCTTGCCCCCAAGGCCGCGGCAAACGGTGTCCTGACCTGCGAGAAGATGGCGCTCGGCGAGCCCGACGAGTCCGGGCGCCGCAGCCCCGTGGCCACGGGCGAGACCGTCGAGGTCCCGGCCACGGCCGTGGTCTGCGCCGTGGGCGAGCACATCGAGGGCGCGCTCTACGAGGGCGCGGGCGTCGAGGTCGACCGCCGCGGCCGCCCGGCGGGCGTCGCCACGGGCGTCGAGGGCGTCTGGGCCGCGGGCGACTGCCGCCGCGGGCCCGCGCGCTTCGTCGACGCGATCGCCGACGCGCAGGCCGTGGCGAAGGCCATGCTCGGCGTGGACTTCTCGGCCTACGCCGACGCCAACGTCCGCGCCGGCCGCGAGGGCGACTCCTACGCGCGCAAGGGCGACCTGCGCCTGGGCTGCGACGCCTGCGACAAGCACGTCGGCTCCGGCTGCCTCGGCTGCGCCACCGTCTGCGAGACCTGCTGCGACGTCTGCCCGAACCGCGCGAACGTCTCCATCGTGGTGCCGGGCCTCGCCCAGCACCAGGTCGTCCACGTCGACGGCATGTGCAACGAGTGCGGCAACTGCGCCGTCTTCTGCCCGTGGAGCGGGCGTCCCTACAAGGACAAGCTCACCCTCTTCTGGAGCGCCGAGGACATGGGCGCCTCCGAGAACCAGGGCTTCCTGCCCCAGGCCGACGGCTCCTACCTGGTGCGCATTGGCGAGAAGTGCGCCGCGTACGACATCGACGACGCGGCCTGCGGGCTTCCCGAGGAGGTGCGCCTGACCATCAAGGCGGTGCGCGACTCCTACGGCTACCTGCTCGCGAAGTAGCCCCCCACGGGACGGGGCTGCGTTGCGCGCGGCCCCGTCCTGAACTTTGCTCGACCGTTGTCCGATTTTGAGATAACGCTATTCGCTCCGGACCCGCCCTATTGACCTTCTTGCCGAGGGACCGATCACATGGCCTACGACAAAGAGAAATACGCCCACGCCAAGGCGCCCGAGAAGCCCGCGCCCGAGAAGCCCGCGCCCAAGGCCCGGCCCAAGAAGCCCGCGCGCCCGCGCCCGGTCGCCGTCGTCATGTGCAACGGCGGCTGCACGGGGGTCGGGTTCTGCGAGCAGGGCTGCGTCGGCTGCGGCGCCTGCGAGGCGAGCTGCCGCAAGGGCGCCGTCAAGCTCGACGAGCGCGGCGTCGCCCGCGTGGACGCCGACGCCTGCATCGGCTGCGGCCTCTGCGCCCGCGTGTGCCCGCAGGACGTCATCCACATGGTCGAGCGCCGCTATTCGATCACCGCGCGCTGCTCGAACACCGACGCCGGGCCCGTCTCGCGCAAGATGTGCGCGGGCAGCTGCATCGCCTGCGGCGCCTGCGAGCGCGCCTGCCCGGCGGGGGCGATCCGCGTGGCCGGCAACCACGCCGTCATCGACTGGAGCGCGTGCATCGCCTGCGGCATGTGCGCCACCAAGTGCCCGCGCGGCGTCATCCGCGACGCCTTCGGCATACTGGCCGCCAAGTAGGGGAGAGGGGGCAATCATGGCAGAGGAGTACCGCCTGCTCATCAACGGCGAGGAGCACGTGACGGGCGAGAACAAGTCCATCCTGCGCTACCTGCGCGACGACCTTCTCCTTACCAGCGTGAAGGACGGCTGCTCGGAGGGCGCGTGCGGCACCTGCACCGTCATCGTGGACGGCCGCGCGGTCAAGTCGTGCGTCCTCACCACGAAGCTCGCGGTCGGGCACGAGATCACGACCATCGAGGGCCTTACCCACGAGGAGCAGGAGGCCTTCGTCTACGCGTTCGGCGTGGCCGGCGCGGTCCAGTGCGGCTTCTGCATCCCGGGCATGGTGCTCGCGGGCGCGGCCCTTATCCGCCGCAACCCCGAGCCTTCCGGGCCCGAGATCGCCGAGGCCATCCGCGGCAACATCTGCCGCTGCACGGGCTACAAGCGCATCCTCGTCGGCATCAAGCTCGCCGCCGCGATCCTGCGCGGCGAGGAGCAGATCGACCCGGCGGCCGAGGAGGGGGCCGACTACGGCGTCGGCAAGAAGATCTTCCGCACGGACGTCCGCCGCAAGGTCCTCGGCTTCGGCAAGTACCCCGACGACCTCACCGAGGACGACTTCCCCGGGCTCGCCTACGCCTCGGCCGTCCGCTCCAAGTACCCGCGCGCCCGCGTGCTCGGAATCGACGCCGAGAAGGCCCGCAGGCTCCCCGGCGTGCTCGGCGTCCTCACCGCCGCCGACGTGCCCGTGAACCAGGTCGGCCACCTCATCCAGGACTGGGACGTCATGATCGCCGAGGGCGACGTGACCCGCTGCGTGGGCGACGCCATCGCCCTCGTGGTCGCGCGCGACCGCAAGACCCTCGAGAAGGCCAAGAAGCTCGTCAAGGTCTCTTACGAGGAGCTCGAGTGCGTGCGCGACATCGACGAGGCCATGGCCCCGGGCGCGCCTCTTATCCACGAGAGCTTCGAGGCCTTCGGCAACCACGTGGTCCTCGAGAACAACATCTGCCAGCAGCGCCACGTCACGCGCGGCGACGCGGCGGCGGCCCTGGCGGCCTCGGCCTTCACCGCGACCGAGACCTTCACCACGCCCTTCACCGAGCACGCCTTCCTCGAGCCCGAGTGCTGCGTGGCGGCCCCGTACAAGGACGGCGTCAAGATCTGGTCCACCGACCAGGGCGCCTACGACACGCGCAAGGAGTGCGCGCACATGTTCGGCTGGGACGCGACGCCCGAGCGCGTGGTCGTGCAGACCATGCTCGTGGGCGGCGGCTTCGGCGGCAAGGAGGACGTCTCGGTCCAGCACCTGGCGGCGCTCGCCGCGTACAAGCTGGGCGTTCCCGTCAAGTGCTTCCTCACGCGCGCCGAGTCGCTGGCCTTCCACCCCAAGCGCCACTACATGCGCGGCACCTTCACGCTCGGCTGCGACGCGGAAGGGCGCTTTACCGGCCTCGACTGCGAGATCAACTTCGACACGGGCGCCTACGCGAGCCTCTGCGGGCCTGTCCTGGAGCGTGCCTGCACGCACTCCGTCGGCCCCTACACCTACCAGAACACCGACATCCGCGGCTACGGCTACTACACGAACAACCCGCCCGCCGGCGCCTTCCGCGGCTTCGGCGTCTGCCAGTCCGAGTTCGCGCTCGAGTCGCTCATCGACGTCCTGGCGAAGAAGGCCGGCATAGACCCGTGGAAGATCCGCTACATCAACGCCATCGAGCCCGGCAAGGCGCTGCCCAACGGCCAGATCGCGGACTGCTCGACGGCGCTCAAGGAGTGCCTCGAGGCCGTGCGCGACGTCTACTACGCCAACCCCGGCCGCGCGGGCATCGCCTGCTCCATGAAGAACGCCGGCACGGGCGTGGGCCTTCCCGACAAGGGCCGCTGCAACATCCGCGTCGAGAACGGCGTGGCCGTGGCCTACGCCGCGACCTCCGACATCGGCCAGGGCTGCAACACCGTCTTCACGCAGGACATCGCCGAGGCGTGCGGGCTTCCCAGGCGCTGCATCGCCAACGGCGAGTGCTCCACCGAGGCCGCGCCCGACTCCGGCACCACCTCCGGCTCGCGCCAGACGGTCGTCACCGGCGAGGCCGTGCGCGGCGCGGCGTTTCTCCTGCGCGACGCCATGCTCGCCGTCGAGCGCGGGGAAGAGGTACCGGAAGGCCAGGTACGCGCCGGCGGCGACGGCAAGACGTTCCGCTTCGAGGACGGCCGCGAGTTCACCGTGGACGCCGAGGAGCTCACGCCCGGCCACGCCCGCGTGCCCAAGGACCCCGTGGCGTGCCTGGCCGCGCTGGAGGGCCGCGAGTTCTTCTACGAGTACTTCGAGTCCACCGACAAGCTCGGCGCCGACGTGCCCAACGCGAAGAGCCACATCTGCTACGGCTTCGCCGCGCACGTGTGCGTCCTCGACGAGGAGGGCCGCGCGGCCGAGTTCTACGCCGCGCACGACTCCGGCCGCGTGATCAACCCCATCGCCATCCAGGGGCAGATCGAGGGCGGCGTGCTCATGGGCATGGGCTACGCGCTCACCGAGGACTACCCGCTCAAGGACTGCGTGCCCACGGCCAAGTACGGCACGCTGGGGCTCTTCCGCGCCGACGAAATCCCGAGCATCCACGCCATCTACGTGGAAAAAGACGAGCAGCTGCCCGTGGCCTACGGCGGCAAGGGCATCGGCGAGATCGCCACGATCCCGGCCGCGCCCGCCGTCCAGAACGCCTACTACGCCCTCGACGGCAAGCTCCGCCCGAGCCTGCCCATGCACGACACCTACTACAGCCGCCGCGCGCGCCGGGATTAGCGCCCGGGGCGCGCGGCGGGGCGGGCGGCCCGGGGCGAGCAGGCCCGCCAGCCTCGCCGGCCAGGCGCCCCG
>CAVJHQ010000011.1:5857-27240 GCA_963649365.1 Alloprevotella sp. | reverse complement strand
CGCCGGGCTTCTCGCCGTCGCCGGCGCCGCGACCTTCTTCCCCGGGGACGTTAGGTATCCATTGCAACAACGACCTGCGGTTTCTTTGCCGCTTACCGCCTAAATGCGCCCCTTGCGGCCCTCTGGTGCCGCGGGGCGCGCGGGCCACATACAATCACACGATAAGCAACATTTGTTATGCTCACCCTGCTCTACCTGCGAATACAAAAAATTGGTTTGACACCCTGCAACTTTGGATTAACAAACAGGTGTTAAACGGCTGTAATTTCGAAATCTGTGCGTCACGTTGTAAAGGTATTTTTAGACCTGTTAACGTATGCGCGCCGCCCTTTGTTGCGAACATGGGGCGGCACGGCATGAAGAGGAGAGGAGGATGACGTGGCGGAACTGCTGAGGATGGAGAACGTCTGCAAGCAATTCGGCGCGTTCTTTGCCAACCAGAACGTGAACCTTACCGTGGGGGAAGGCGAGGTCCACACGCTTCTGGGCGAGAACGGCGCCGGTAAGTCCACGCTCATGAACGTCCTTATCGGCTTGTACCAGCCGAGCGGGGGCAAGATCTTTATCCGGGGCAAAGAGGTGCAGATCTCGAGCCCCGGCGTCGCCGTCGAGAACGGCATCGGCATGGTGCACCAGCACTTCATGCTCATCGAGGACATGACGGGCCTCGAGAACATCATCCTGGGCGACAAGCGCCACAACTCGCCGCTGCTCAAGGTGGCCGACGACCGAAAGACGGTCGAGGAGCTCATGGAGCGCTACGGCATGGACATCGACCTCGACGAGAAGGTCGGCGACATGTCCATCGGCATGCAGCAGCGCGTCGAGATCATGAAGGTCCTCTTCCGCGGCGCCGACCTCGTCATCCTCGACGAGCCCACCGCCGTCCTCACGGACCTCGAGGTGGAGGGCCTCTTCGACATCATGCACTCGCTCACCGACGAGGGCAAGTCGATCATCTTCATCTCGCACAAGATGCGCGAGGTCATGCACATCTCCGACTACGTCACGGTCCTGCGCCGCGGCCGCTCGGTCCAGACCCTCAAGGTGGCCGACACCACCGAGCAGGAGCTCGCCGACCTCATGATCGGCCAGAAGTTCACCGAGAGCACCTACGAGAAGGTCGAGTCGGCGTCCGAGGTCGCCTTCGAGCTCAAGGGCGTCTCTTACCGTCCCGAGCTCAAGCACGGCGGCCTCAAGGACGTGAGCCTCGCCATCCACAAGGGCGAGATCCTGGGCGTCGCGGGCATCGACGGCAACGGCCAGTCCGAGCTCGCGAGCCTCGTCACCGGCCTCATCAAGCCCGAGGGCGGCGACGTCATCGGCCCCGACGGCAAGAAGATCGCGCTCTACTCGCCCTCGAGCTTCATCGACTCGGGCATGGGCAACATCCCGGAGGACCGCAACAAGATGGGCCTCGTCGGCGACATGTCCCTTGCCGAGAACCTCGTCCTCAAGCAGACCGACTCCGACCGCTTCAGCGCGGGCCACGGCGCCTGGCTCAAGCTCGACGCCATCAGGGAGTACGCCGAGAACCTCGCCGAGGTCAACGACATCCGCTGCACCTCCGTCAACCAGACGGCCCGCTCGCTTTCCGGCGGCAACCAGCAGAAGGTCATCCTGGCCCGCGAGCTCGACGCGCACCCGAAGCTGCTCGTCGCCGTCTACCCGACGCGCGGCCTGGACATCGGCGCGACCGAGTTCATCCACGACCAGATCATCGCCCAGCGCGACGCGGGCTGCGCGGTGCTTCTCATCTCCGCCGACTTCGACGAGGTGCTGAAGCTCTCCGACCGCATCACGGTCCTCTTCGAGGGACAGATCATGGGCACCTACCCTGGCGCGAAGCCTCCCATCAAGGAGATCTCGCTCGCCATGGCCGGCAAGTAGGAGGGGAGGAAAAGTGGCAGATCCTACAAAGAAGACCGACGTCCTCGACGACCAGGGCAACAAGGAGTCTAAGCGCGACTGGCGCGCGGGGATGTACGCAGAGCAGCAGCGCGAGAAGCGCCTCGCGGTGCTCACCCCGATCGTCTCGCTGCTCCTCGCGCTGATCGTCGGCGCCGTCATCATCGCGTGCCTGGGCAAGAACCCCCTCGAGGGCTACGCCGCTATGGTCCAGGGCTCGGTGGGCGACCTCGGCAAGCTCGGCAAGACGCTCGAGCGCGCCTGCCCGCTTATCTTCACGGCGCTCGCGGCCGTGTTCGCGTACAAGTGCGGCGTGTTCAACCTCGGCGGCGAGGGCCAGTTCATCATGGGCGCCTCCGCGGCGGCCTACTTCGTCCTCACCCTCGGGCTCGAGGGCGTCCCCGCGGTGCTCATGGGCCTTGTGGCCGGCATCGTCTTCGGCGGCCTGTGGGCGCTGCTCCCGGGCATCCTGAAGATCACCCGAGGGCTCAACGAGATGATCACCACGATCATGTTCAACTACATCGCCCTCTACTTCATGGAGTTCCTCTACAAGAACGTCTACTCCGACCAGGGGCTCCCGCAGACCCCGGCCATGCCTAAGTCGGCGCACCTCGTCGACGTGGGACCGGCCCACCTGGGCGTGCTTCTCGCCATCCTGGCGGGCATCGTGCTGTGGTACGTGATCTTCCGCACGAGCTTCGGCTTCAAGATCCGCGCCGTGGGCCTCAACCCCACCGCCTCGCGCGTCAACGGCTTCCCCGTGCGCTTCCTCGTGCTCGCGGCCTTCGTCATCTCCGGCGCCATCGCCGGCGCCGGCGGCGCGATCGAGCTCTTCGGCAAGACCCCCTTCCGCCTGGCGGACGGCTTCGGCTCGGGCTTCGGCTTCGACGGCGTCGCCATCGCGCTCATCGCCCAGCTGAACCCGGTCGCCTCCATCGTGGTCGCCATCGTCTTCGGCATGCTCTCCACGGGCGGCACGATGATGCAGTCCGTCATCGGCGTGCCGACCGCCATCGTCGACATCATCCGCGGCCTCATCATCATCTTCGCGGTCGCCGGCATGGCCATGGTCAAGCTGCCGAAGGTCAAGGCGTTTATCACCAACCTGAGCAACAAGAACAAGAAAGCCGAGGTGACCGCGTAATGGACTTCATGGTCGCACTTCCCACCATCGTCAAGGCGATGGCCATGGGCGCCGTGCCCATCCTGCTGGCCGCGCTCGGCGAGGTCTTCTCCGAGCGCGCGGGCCTGGTGAACATCGGCCTCGAGGGCATCATGGCCGTCGGCGCCTTCGTCGCCTTCGCCGTGGGCAAGGTCACGGGCAACCTGTGGCTCGGCCTTCTCGCCGGTATGGCCGCCGGAGTCGCGGTCAATATGATCTACGCCTTCTGCGCCATCACGCTGTGCTCCGACCAGACCGTGACGAGCATGGCCGTGAACATCCTGGCCCCGGCCATCGCCCTGTTCGGCTACAACCTCTTCGTCGGCTCGAACCCCGACAACGCCACCGGCGCGCAGATGGCCTCGATCGCCATCCCCGTCCTCTCGGACATCCCCATCATCGGCAACGGCCTGTTCGACCAGACGCTGCTGGCATACCTGGCGTTCCTGCTCGTGCCGTGCGTCTCGTTCTTCTTCAAGCGCTTCCGCGCGGGCCTCTCGTTCCGCTCCGTGGGCGAGAACCCGCAGGCCGCCGAGACCCTGGGCATCAACGTCATCCGCGTCAAGTACCTCGCCTGCGTGGTCTGCGGCGCGCTCACGGCCGCCGGCGGCGCGTTCCTCACCATCTGCTACACGCCGATCTACACCGACGGCATCGTGGCCGGCCGCGGCTTCATCGCCCTGGCAACCGTCATCTTCGGCCGCTGGAGCGCGGTGGGCGTCATGCTCGCGAGCCTGCTGTTCGGCTTCTTCGACGGCCTGAACGTGGCCCTGCAGGCGTCGTTCCAGTCCGCGCCGGTCATGTTCTTCAAGATGATCCCGTACGTCTTCACCATCATCGCGCTCATGTTCTTCGGCTCCAAGCACGGCGGCCCGAAGGCCTGCGGCAAGCCGTACTTCCGCGAGTCGCGTTAGCGTCGCCGAAGCTCCATACTAGGTGTTATCGCGGGACGCATCGGCAACCCTGGGTCCCGCGAGTTTTCCGGGCAGCTCCCGCGGGAGCCTGCCGGGGCAATAGGGAAGCGCGGGCGCCCGCCCGCTCGAACGAAGGGAAGAAACATGTCCAACCTCAACCTCGACCGTCGCCAGTTCCTCGGCCTCTCCGGCGCCGCCGCGGCCACCATGGGGCTCGCCGCCTGCGGCTCCAGCTCCTCCTCCGACTCCAGCTCCTCGGACGGCGAGAAGAAGTCCTCCTACAAGGTCGCCATGATCATGAGCGGCATCATTACCGACGGCGGCTGGGACCAGGCCCACTACGAGTCCCTCCAGCGCGCCATCGAGAAGCACTCCGGCTGGGAGATGCTCGAGCCCAAGGAGAACACCGCCACCGCCGACGCCGCCACCGCGGCCGAGACCTACGTCGACCAGGACGTCGACCTTATCGTCGGCAACGGCAACCAGTTCGCCTCCGCCTGGGCCGAGGTCATCGCCGAGGCCGCCGAGAGCCACCCGAACGTGCACTTCCTCATCACCAACACCGACCCCGCGCAGGAGATGACCGACTACGAGAGCACCGACAACGTCGAGGCGGTTCTCCCCGACTTCGTCCAGCTCGGCTCCCTTGCCGGCGTCATCGCGGGCCTCATGACCCAGACCAAGTCCATCGGCTTCATCGGCGGCATGAAGCTTCCCTCCACGCTTAACAAGTACTCCGCCTACCTCGCGGCCGCCCAGAAGATGGACGCCTCCATCCAGGGCCAGTACAACTTCGAGGCCGGCTTCTCCGACGCCGCCAAGGGCACCCAGCTCACCGAGCAGTGGATCAACTCCTACAACGTCGACGTCATGTGGGGCGACGCCTCCGCGGTCGACAACGGCGCCCGCCAGGCGCTCGAGGCCGCCGGCGCCGACACCCACTTCGACATCTCGCAGCCGATCGACATCCTCGGCGACAACCAGCCGACCGTCATCGCCTCCACGGTGACCGACTGGAAGATCGACCAGGCCATGGACGAGATCGAGGCCGGCTCCTTCGGCGGCGGCAAGGCCATCACCGCCAACATGGACAACGGCGGCGTCTCCCTCGGCAAGTTCTCCGACAAGGTCCCGGCCGACGTCCAGTCCAAGATCGAGGAGTACGCCGAGCAGATCAAGGCCGGCACCTTCCTTACCGACGACGAGGTTGCCGCCATTAAGGCCACCCTCTAGGTCGCTCACCGATTGTTAGCTTTGCTGACTGGTAATTAGGTTTACACTTTGATGTAAGCAAGAGGCGGGACGCCTTGGCGCCCCGCCTTTTTCGTTTCCATTCGCTCAAGGGAAGGACCCTCTGACATGAACAAGACGAACCTCTCGAGGCGTGACGCGCTCAAGCTCGGGGCGGGCGCCCTCGCGGCCGCGACGGCGCTGCCGCTCGCGGCCTGCGGATCGAGCTCCGACTCCGGCTCCGCCTCGACCGAGAAGAGCGGCTACAAGGTCGCCATGGTCATCTCGGGTCCGTCAATGGACGGCGGCTGGGGCCAGGGCCACTACGAGTCGCTCAAGCGCGCCTGCGAGAGCCACCCCAACTGGGAGATGCTCGAGCCCAAGGAGAACACCGCCACCTCCGACGCGGCCACCGCGGCGCAGAGCTACGTCGACCAGGACGTCGACCTTATCATCGCCGCCGGCAACGAGTTCGCATCCGCCTGGGGCGAGGTCGTGGCCGAGGCCGCCGAGCAGAAGCCGGGCGTCAAGTTCCTCATGACCAACACCGACCCCGCGGTCGACCTCGCCGACTACGAGACGGTCGAGAACCTCGAGTGCGTCCAGACCAACCTCGTGCAGACGGGCGCCCTGGCCGGCGTGGTCGCGGGCTTCCTCTCGAAGACCGGCCACATCGGCTTCATCGGCGGCATGAGGCTCCCGACGACGCTCACCAAGTACGCCGCCTACGTGCTCGCCGCCCAGCAGATCAACTACCAGATCCAGGGCCACTACAACTTCGAGGCCGGCTTCACCGACGCGTCCTTCGGCACGAAGCTCACCGAGCAGTGGATCGCCTCCTACGACGTCGACGTCATGTGGGGCGACGCCTCCGCAGTCGACAACGGCGCGCGCCAGGCCCTCGAGGCCGCCGGCGCCGACACCCACTTCGACATCGCGCAGCCGATCGACTCCGTCGGCGACTCCCAGCCGTCCGTCGTCGCCTCCACGGTCATCGACTGGATGATCGGCCAGGCCATGGACGAGGTCGAGGCCGGGACTTTCGGCGAGGGCAAGGTCATCGAGGCGAACATGGACAACGGCGGCGTCTACCTCGGCGCCATCGCCGACAAGGTCTCTGACGACGTGAAGGCGCAGATCGAGGAGTGCGTCGAGCAGGTCAAGGCCGGCGTGCTCGTCACCGAGGAGGACGTGGACACCTTCAAGGCCTCGCTGTAGGCCCCCGCGTCGCGCCGGACCGCCCACGGCCGTGACCCAATGGCAAGAGGGACGCCCCCTCGGCGCCCCTCTTGCCTCGTTCATCCGTGACGTGGTCTCCGGTCTGGGGCTTAAGTGCCCATTCAGGAGAGGGGAGACTGCCATGGACCGCTTTGCCAACCTCAGCAGAAGAAGCGCGCTCGGGCTCGCCGCCGGCGCCCTCGCCTGCGCCGGACTTGCCCCGCTCGCGGGCTGCTCGTCGAGAAAGACGTACAAGGCGGCGCTCGTCATCAGCGGGCCCGTCCAGGACAAAGGCTGGGGCCAGTCGCATTACGACGCCGTGACGGCGGCGTGCAAGGAGCTCGGCAACTGGCAGCTGGTCGAGCCCGAGGAGAACACCTCGGCCGCAGCCTCGGCCGACCTGGCCCAGTCCTACGTGGACCAAGGCGTCGACCTCATCATAGGGGCAGGCGTGCAGTTCGCCCGCGCTTGGGGCGACGTGGTGTCCTCCGCGGCGAAGAAGCGCCCGGACGTCAAGTTCCTCTTCACGAACATCGACCCGGCGGAGGACCTGCCGAATTACCAGACCCTCGAGAACGTGCAGGCCATCGAGGTCGACCGCGCGCAGTTCGCCTCGATGGCCGGCGTGGTCGCCGGCCTGGTCACGCGGACGAACAGAATCGGCTACGTCGCCGGCGCCACGCTCAGCTCAACCACCGAGAAGTACGCGGCTTTCGTCGAGGCCGCGCGGAAGGTCAACCCCGAGGCCGAGGCCGCCAGCGCGTTCGACGTCGGCTTCACCGACGAGGAGGCTGGTCGCTCGGCGGCCGCGCGGCTCATCGGCTCCGACGGCGTCGACGTCATCTGGAGCGAGGCCTCGGCCGCCGACAACGGCGTGCGGCAGGCGCTTTCGGACGCGGGGTCCGACGGGCACTTCAACATCGCCCAGCCCCGCGACCTCGCGGGCGAGCCCGCCGTCATCGCGTCGACGGTGATCGACTGGCCCATATTGGAGGCCATGAAGGCCGTGGCCGACGGCTCTTACGGCGGCGGCGCCGTGATCGTCGCCGACCTCGCGGACGGCGGCATTAGCCTGGGGAAGCTCTCCGACGCGATTCCCGACGACGTGCGCGAAAAGATCGAGGCCGCTGTCGCCCAGATCGAGGACGGCTCGTTCTGACGCCCGCGCCGGCGAGGCCTGCGTCGGGAGTGCGGACCGCTGTTTGCATTTATTAAGAACTGAACTAATGTCGCGTATCTCGACGCCTTGGCTCGTTATTTTTCGAAAACAATAACGACCAGGTCAAGACGTATTTCCATCGAGCGTCTCTTCTTGTCCGCTCGCGGTTTAACGTACCTCTAATTTGGGTATCGGGCATACAATGTGTTTGGCTGCAGGACATCTTGAGAGGGAGGGCGTCATGCAGGAGCTCAGAGAGGTCGGTCGCCCCGTCGTTCGCGTGGACGCCGCCGATAAGGTCACCGGGCGTGCCAAGTTCACCGACGACCTGTGCCCGAAGCCGTGCCTGGAAGCCAAGATCCTCCACTCGACCATCGCCAACGGGCGCGTGCTTTCCATCGACGCCTCCGCCGCGCTCGAGGTCGAGGGCGTCGTCGCGGTCTACACCTGCTTCGACGTGCCGGAGTTCACCTATCCCGTGGCGGGCCACCCCTGGTACGCGGACTCCGCCGCCGCCAAGCGCGACCAGGCCGACCGGCGCCTCCTCGACGACCGCGTGCGCATCTACGGCGACAACATCGCCGTCGTGGTGGCCGAGGACACCGTCGCCTGCGACCGGGCGCTCAGGCTCATCCGCGTGGAGTACGAGGAGTACCCCGTCGTCTACGACGCGCTCGAGTCCCTCAAGGGCACGAACCCGCCCGTCCAGGAGCGCAAGCCCGACAACATCGTGGCGCACACCTGCGCCGTCACCCCAGCCGACAAGCTCGCCGAGGCCGGGTACGAGACGGTCGAGCAGGCCCTCGAGGACCCGGCCTACCGCCACGTCGCCATCCACTGCGAGAGCCGCGAGCAGAGCCAGGTCCACATCGAGACCTGCGTCTCTTATTGCTACATGGAGGGGCACAAGATCGTCTGCGTGAGCTCCACGCAGATCCCGCACGTGGTGCGCCGCGTGATCGGGCAGGCGCTCGGCATTCCCTGGGGCGACGTCCGCGTGATCAAGCCTTACATCGGGGGCGGCTTCGGCACCAAGCAGGACGTCCACTACGAGCCGCTCAACGCCTGGATCTGCAAGCAGCTCGGGGGCCGTTGCGTGCGCCTGGAGCTCAGCCGAGAGGAGCTGTTCTGGGACACCTCGGGCCGCCAGCCCAAGACCTTCGACGTCGAGTGCTCCTACGGCGACGACATGCGCCTGCATGCCCGCAAGATCGTGGCCTACTCCAACACGGGCGGCTACGTCCACCACGGCCACGCGCTCGTGCTCAACTCGGTGAACTCCTTCCGCTGGCTCTACCACACCAACGAGGTGGCCACGCACTCCGAGGCCTACACCATCCACACCAACGGCCCCCACACGGGCGCCATGCGCGCCTACGGCGTGCCCGAGGGCAACTGGGCCGCCGAGTGCCTCATGGGCGACATCGCCTACGACAACGGCTGGGATGGCCTCGAGTTCCGCCTCAAGAACGTCTACACCGACGCCTTCGTCGACGAGTTCACGCCCGGCGGAGCGATCGCGGCCCACACCTGCGCCATCCCCGAGTGCGCCGAGAAGGGCGCCGACTACATCGACTGGCACCGCAAGCGCGCCGAGTACGCGAACCAGACGGGGCCTATCCGCCACGGCGTGGGCGTCTCTTTCTTCGTGTACAAGACGGCGGTCGCCCCCTTCGCGCTCGAGACCGCGACGGCGCAGGTCACGCTCAACCAGGACGGCACCGTCCAGCTCCAGATGGGCGCGACCGAGATCGGCCAGGGCGCGGACACCGTCTTCTCGCAGATGGCGGCCGAGGCCATCGGCATAAACACCGAGGACGTGCACATCGTTTCTCAGCAGGACACCGACGTCACGCCCTACGACTCCGGGGCCTACGCGTCGCGCCAGACCTATGTGTCCGGCACCGCGGTGAAGAAGGCCGGCGAGACCCTGCGGGCCAAGATCCTCGCCTTCGCGCGGCGCCTCTCGCCGGACGCCCCCGGCGAGCTCGACCTGCGCGACCACGCCATCTGGGACGGCGACGGCGAGAAGGTCTGGGACCTGCCCGCCTTCGCGCTGGAGGCCTACTACAACCTGGACGCCGCCGACCAGCTCTCCGCCCACGAGACCGTCAACGTCCATACCAACGCCATCGCGGGCGGCTGCACGTTCGCCGAGGTCACGGTGGACATCCCGTTGGGGCAGGTCACGGTCGACCGCATCATCAACGTGCAGGACTCCGGACGGCTCATCAACCCCAGGCTCGTGGAGCAGCAGATCCACGGCGGCATGGCGCAGGGCATCGGCTACGGCCTGTTCGAGGAGCTGCAGGTCGACCCGAAGACCGCGCGCGTCCTCAACCCGACGCTGCTCGACTACAAGATCCCGACCACGATGGACCTGCCCGACCTCAAGGCCGACTTCGTCGAGAAGCCCGACCCGACGGGCCCCTACGGCAACAAGGCGGTGGGCGAGACGCCCGCCATCTCGCCGGCGGCGGCCATCCGCGACGCCGTTCTCAACGCCACGGGCGTCAAGTTCTACGTGGAGCCCATGACGCCGCAGCGCCTGTTCGAGGGCTTCAAGGAAGCGGGGCTGATCTAGATGTACGACATCGAGTCTCTCTACGAGGCCAAAAGCGTGGCCGACGCCTGCCGCGCGCTTGCCGAGGACCCGGCCGCCGAGGTCATCGCCGGCGGCACCGACGTGCTGGTTAAGCTCCGCGAGGGCAAGGGCGCGCCGGCTCACCTGGTATCCATCCACGAGCTCCACGACGAGCTCGACGGGGTGCGCCTGGCCGACGACGGCACGGTCGAGATCGGGCCCATCACCTGGTTCCACCACGTGACCACGAGCCCCGTCATCCAGGCCACGGTGCCCACGCTGGGCGAGGCCTGCGACACGCCGGGCGGCCCGCAGCTTCGCGTCTCGGGCACCATCGGAGGCAACGTCTGCTCGGCCGCCACCTCGGCGGACACCGGGTCCACGCTCTTCGCCTACGGCGCGCTTCTCGACGTCGAGTCCGTACGCGGCAAGAGGACCATCCCGATCGAGGAGTGGTACGCGGGCCCCGGCCGCAGCCACAAGGAGCGCGACGAGGTGCTTACGTGCATTCGCATCCCGCGCGACCACTACGAGGGCTTTACCGGCCATTACTTCAAGTACGGCAAGAGGCGCGCGCTCGAGATCACCACCATGGGCTGCTGCTGCCTGGTCAAGCTGGCCGACGACAAGCGCACCATCGACGACATCCGCCTGGCGTTCGGCGTCGCGGGCCCCACGCCCATGCGCGCGCTCGACGCGGAGGACGCGGTGCGCGGGACGGACGTGCGCGAGGCGGCCGAGCGCATCGGCGAGCTCGCGGCGGCCTGCACGAACCCGCGCGACTCCTGGCGCGCGAGCCGCGACTTCCGCCTGCAGCTCATCAAGGAGATGTCCAGGCGCTCCCTTATCTTCGCGGCGCGCAACGGAGGGGCTGATATCTGATGGACATGAGGATCCTGACCTGCACCGTCAACGGCAAGCGCGTCCAGGTGGGCTACGACCCGCGCGAGAGCCTGCTCGACACGCTGCGCAACCGCCTGGGGATCACGAGCGTCAAGCGCGGCTGCGAGGTGGGCGAGTGCGGCGCGTGCACCGTGCTTATCGACGGCGTGGCCACCGACACGTGCCTGTACCTGACGAGCTGGGCCGAGGGCAAGGACATCCTGACGGTGGAGGGGCTGCAGGCGCCGGACGGCACGCTGAACCCGGTGCAGCAGGCGTTTATCGACGAGTTCGCCGTGCAGTGCGGCTTCTGCATCCCCGGAATCATCATGAGCGCGATGGAGATGATCAACAGCGGCAAGACCTACACCCGCGACGAGATACGCAAGAACCTCTCGGGGCATCTGTGCCGCTGCACCGGCTACCAGAACGTGATCAACGGCGTCGAGCGCGCGATTCAGATCGTCCACGAGAGCTGCGGTGAGCAGGAGCAGGAAGGATAAGGCCCGCTGCGGACGCCCTTTCGGGGAGGTCGGGGGAGCTTCTTGCCGCTTGGGCCAGGCGGGGGACGGCCACGTCGACGCACCCCGGGGAAGGTTCGTGGTAGTATCTCCTCACGGTAAGGCGAGAGGGGCGACCATGAAGCCTAAGAAGTCCCGGCTTCGGCCGGTCCCAAAGACCAACGCGAGCACGTCGGCCAAGGCTGACCTCCTCCGGTATATCCAGAGCCTCGAGAAAGGCGCCGACGTCAAGCTCCCTGCCGAGACCGAGCTTGCCGAAAGGCTTGGGGTAAGCCGCGTGACGCTTCGCCGGGTGCTAGCCGAGCTTGAGCAGGAGGGGCTCGTCCTGCGCATGCACGGGCGCGGGACGTTCGTCAACCCGGAGGCGTTCGACCTCACGCCGAACCTCATGCTCGGGCTCGAGTTCCTCGACCTGCTGCGCAGCTGTGGCCACGAGGCACGCGCGGAGGTCGTCGACTTTCGCCGCGCGCCTGCCGACGAGAGGGCGGCCGAGCTGCTGCGCGTCGACGTCGGCGCCGACCTGTACGTGGTCGAGAAAGTCTACTACGCCGACGAGGCCGCGGCGATCGTGAGCATCGACGTCTTCCCGTGCGAGATCGTCGGCGACGGCCTTGAGCCGTCCGACGTCGGCGGCCCGTCCGTGTTCGACGCGCTTTTGCGAATGGGCGGCCGTTACGTCGAGCGGGACAAGATTCGCATCGAGGCCGTCCCCCGGTCGAGCGTGACCCAGAGCCGGGCTTGCCGCGAGCAGATGACCTGCGAGAGCGTGCTTGTCTTCTCGACGGTCAACTACGATCAGGAAAACCACCCGGTGCTCGTCGCCGTCGAGTACTACGACACGAGCATCGTCAAGTTCAACTGCATGAGGGTGAGGAACCTGCCCTAGGCTGCGCGCCCGACGGCTTGCCGGGCCGACTGCTCATGGGCGCCTTGCTGTCCGCATGGCCGGCCCGTCCCGGCCCCGTAATCGCGCCGCGCAGTAATGGTCGGTAGGCGCGCGCCCCGGATTGCCGCCGCGCAGCAACCGTCGGCGAGCATTCGCCCCGGATCGTCGTCGCGCAGCAACCGTGGGAAGAGAAGCGCCCTGGACTGGCGCTGCGCAGTAATGGTCGGCGATCGCGCGCCCCGGATTATCGCCGCGCAGCAACCGTGGGAAGAGAAGCGCCCTGGATTGTCACCGCGCAGTAAAGCGGCGTTGCTGCGCGGCGGCATTTCGGGGCGCCTGGGCCCTGTCCGTTGCTGCGCGGCGACAATCCGGGGCGCCTGGGCCGTGCCCGTTGCTGCGCGGCAGGGTTTCGGGGCGCCTGGGCCGTGCCCGTTGCTGCGCGGCGACAATCCGGGGCGCTGTGGCCGTGCCCGTTGCTGCGCGGCGCGGTTTCAGGGCGCCCGGGCCGTGGCTGCGGCAGATTGCGCGGCGAAAGACGTGGCCGCGCGGCGCATGGCTCAGGTTGAGCCGATTTTCTTTCGAAATGTCGTTGTAATCTTCGCGGCGAGGATTTATAGTTGCATCTCCCCCCAAAGCGAAAGGAATACGGTATGAAAAAGGCAAACGTTGCCAAGGCACCTGCCGTTCCGAACGAGGCTCGTGCTTGGCGTTGGGTTCTCTTCTTTGTGCTTGCGAACGTCGCGGCAATCGTGTGCTTTATGGTGCCCGGCGTTGTGACCAGGCTTTGGCACTTGGGCGCGGCCTGGTATTGGCTGCCGGAGCTTGTCTCTGTGCTTTCTGGTTTTGCCCTCTCGCTCGCCGTGACCGCATGGCTTTCGCGCATAGTCCTCAAGACGACGATCCGTGAGCTCATCCTGGGCGTCGACGGAGCCGTCGACTGGAAGCAGTGCAAGAGGATTGCCCTTGCGTGGGGCGCCGGCTTCGTGCTCACGATGATCGTCGGGTTCCTTATGGGCGACAACGACGGCGTAACGACGCTCAATCCCGTGGGGCCCGTGCCCGTCATGGTCAACTTCGTCATCTGCCTGCTGCTCGTTTGGACCCAGACGACTTGGGAAGAGGTCATGTACCGCTGCGTGTTCCTGCGCGCGACCTGCGGCAACAACATCCGCCCCACGTTCAAGTGCATCGCCTGGGGCGTCCTCTCGACCGCATTCTTCATGGCCTGCCACTTCTTCAACCCCGAGGTCACTTCGCAGACCGATACGCCGCTGATCGTCATGGCGTGCCTGTCGTACTTCGTCGCCGGCGTGGTCATGTATCTTTCGGACGTCGTGTACGGCAACTGCATGCCCGGCTGCGTCATCCACTGGGTCAACAACTTCTTCCTGTTCACCATCTGGACCCAGTCGGGTTCGGCGCTCGACTCGGCGGCGATTTTCTACACCCAGGCCGACCGCAGCGGCCAGGGCGCGCTGATCGGAACCCTGCTGCTCTACGTGCCGCTCCTCGTGCTTCTTGTCCACGACTGGCGCAAGATGCACCGGGCCGAGTAGGACGAGGACGAGAACGTAGACATTCATGTCCGGGCCTTCGGGCGGCGATCGGATTCGGATGGCGGGGCTGCATGGCGCGGCCCCGTCTTTTTTGGTAATTTGGCCGCGCGCGACCGCTTGCAGGGCTTTTCGCGTCGGCGCGCTGTGACGGCTATTTCGCCCGTTCCCGCGCGAAGCCGGCTGTCTTAACCGCCTAACCGAGCGCCGCGCCCAGCCGGTTTCCCGCCCAGACCGCGACGAGGCATGAGGCGACGTTCGCCGCGATGTTCAGCGCGGCCCCGCCGACGTTGCCGCCCTCGATAAGGGCGAAGGTCTCGTTCGAGAAGGTCGAGAAGGTGGAGAGCCCGCCGCAGAAGCCGACGGTAAGAAGCGCCTTGACCTCGCCGGGGAGCGGCGTCTGCGCATGAGCCCCGGTAACGGTTCCGATGACGAGGCCGGCCAGGATGTTCGCGACGAAGGTGCCGGCGGGAATCCCCGGGAACGACGCCCGCAGCGCGTTGCCGATGAGCCAGCGCCCTAGGCTTCCGAGCGCCCCGCCGACCGCGACCGCAAGTGCTTCCATACGTCTCTCCAAAACTCTAAAGGTGTCGATACCCCTGCGCCGATACCCCTGCGCCGACGCGACCGGTTCCCCGACCGCGCAAACGAATCCGCTACGCCCAGTTGATAATGATGGTCGAGTCGTCCATCTTGCCGTTGCCCTTCTCGGCGCCGTCGCCAACGCGGACGGCGTACCCGAGGCGGCCGAGGTCGCGCACGAACTTGGAGAGCTGCGTCGAGTAGGTGTTGAGCAGGCGAGCGGTCTGGATGGGGCTGATCATGTCCTGCTCGCGCCCGTAGATGATGTCGCAGATCGCGTCGGCCACGTAGGTGTTCGAGTTGCCCACGAGGTCGTTGTAGAAGGAGTTGCCCTCGCCCGCGCAGTCGACGTCGCTCGGCGCAAACTTGACGGAGAGCTGGGTCTTGCCGAACTTGGCGTAGGTGCGGATGCGCGAGTCCGTGCGCCCGATGGCGTTGTGGATGGCCCACTTCATGGCGGAGGCGGCCAAGGTGTCGTTGGCGGCGATCTCGCGGTCGGGGCTGGCCTCGGCGACGAGCTCTTTGGCCTCCTGCGCATTGATGATGTCGAGCACCGTGTCCTCCTCGGCAAATACGGGCGTTTGCTTCCCGCGCGAATACGTTGCTGCTCGCGGGAATGCGTTTAGACTCACGCAAATATAATCCAATGCGAAGATGAGGGAAAACCAATCCGCCAAAGGTCGAAAGGGGTCCGCCGTGCGTATAGAGAAGGTCGCGATCATAGGCAAGGGAGCCGTGGGGCTGCTGTACGGGACGATGATCGAGCGGGCGCTCGGGCCGGGCACGGTCGAGTTCGTCATGGACGACGAGCGGTTCGCGCGGCACGCGGACGACGCCGTGACCGTGAACGGCGAGAAGTGCGGGATCGCGACGGTGCCCGCGAGCAAGGCGCGCGTGGCCGACGCGGTGATCCTGACCATCAAGACGACGGGGCTGGCCACGGCGCTGGAGACCATGGAGGCCGTCGTGGGGCCGCAGACGCGCATCGCTTCTTTGTGCAACGGCATCCGCAGCGAGAAGACGATCGCCGAGCGGTTCGGCTGGGAGCGGACGGTGCTCTCGGTGGCGCAGGGGATGGACGCGGTCTATATCGGAGACGCGATGACCTACACCCACACGGGCGAGATTCGCTTCGGGGCGGCGGAAGGCACGGCCCCGGGCGTGGTCGAGGACCTGGCCGACCTGTATGCGCGCGCGGGGATCTCCCACACCGTCGAGGCCGACATCGTGCGGCGCATGTGGACCAAGCTCATGCTCAACGTGGGCGTGAACCAGACGTGCATGGTGTACGGCGGCACGTACGGCACGGTGCTCGAGCCGGGCGGCGAGCAGCTGCGCTGCTTCGTGGCGGCCATGCGCGAGGTGCGCGCGGTGGCCGAGGCGGAGGGTGTCCTTCTTACCGAGGCCGACCTCTCGCAGATGGTCGAGCTCATGGCGGGGCTCGACCCGGACGGCATGCCGTCGATGGCGCAGGACCGCGTGAACGGCAAGAGGACCGAGGTCGAGGAGTTCGCGGGCACCATCCGCGAGCTTGGGCGCGCGCACGGCATCCTCACGCCGACGAACGACTGGCTCTATGAGCGCGTGCGGGAAATCGAGGCGGGGTTTTAGGCCGCGCGAACGGCACTCGCAGGGTTGGTGCAAGGCTTGTTGCAAGTAGGGGAGAGTGGACCGATGACCAGCGATTCTTTTGTCCTTAAGGGAAACATCTGCTGGAACACCTCGCAAACCGAGGTCGCCTGCGAGGAAGGCGCGTGCGCCGTGTGCGTGGACGGCAAATGCGCGGGCGTCTGGGACGTGGCGGAGCTTCCCGACGCCTACGCCGGGCTGCGCGTCGTCGACTGCGGAGACGCCCTCGTGATCCCCGGTATGAGCGACATCCACGTCCATGCGCCGCAGTACGCGTTCCGCGGGCTCGGCATGGACCGCGAGCTCATCGAGTGGCTGAACACCTACACCTTCCCGGAAGAGGCCCGTTACCGCGACCTCGCCTACGCCGAGCGCGCCTATTCGATCTTCGCCGACGACCTGCGCCGCAGCCCCACCTGCCGAGCGGCTGTCTTCGGCACCATCCACGTGCCGGCCACGCGCCTGCTCATGGACAAGCTCGAGGCCACGGGGCTCGTGAGCTACGTGGGCAAGGTCAACATGGACCGCAACTCGCCGCTTTCCCTCGTGGAGACGAGCGGGGCGTCGGCCGCCGCGACCCGCCGCTGGCTGGACGATGTGGCGGGCCGTTACGAGCGCACGCGCCCCATCCTTACCCCGCGCTTTACCCCGAGCGTGACCGACGGCCTCATGAAGGAGCTCGGCTGGATCCGCGAGGAGTTCGACGTGCCCGTGCAGAGCCACCTTTCCGAGAACCTTTCCGAGGTTGCGTGGGTGCGCGAGCTCTGCCCGTGGGCGAGCTGCTACGGCGCGGCGTACGAGCGCTTCGGGCTGCTGGGCCCGCATACCGTGATGGCGCACTGCGTCTACTCGAGCGACGAGGAGGTCGACCTGCTGCGCCGTACGGGGACCTACGTGGCGCACTGCCCGCAGAGCAACGCGCAGCTGGCCAGCGGCATCGCTCCGGTGCGGCGCTACCTCGACGAGGGTCTCTCGGTGGGGCTCGGCACCGACGTGGCGGGCGGCGCGAGCCTCTCGATGTGGCGCGCGATGTCGGACGCCGTGGCGGCATCGAAGCTCCGCTGGCGCCTGGTGGACCAGGAATTAGCGCCTTTGACCTGGCAAGAAGCCCTTTGGCTCGCCACCGTGGGCGGCGGCTCGTTCTTCGGGTTCGTGGGCAAGTTCGAGGAAGGCTACGACTTCGACGCGCTCGTGGTCGACGACTCGGCCCTGCGCGCCCCGCGCGAGCTCGGGGTGCCCGAGCGCCTCGAGCGCTGCGTCCACCTCGGCAGCGATGGCGCCCGCCTGGCGCGCAAGTTCGTCGCCGGGCGGGAGATCGGCCTGGGGTAGGGGTGTTTCTCGCTGAACAACGCGCAAGTTTGCCGACTGAAGCGATTCAATCCGCGTGTTAAGGGCGAACTTGTGCGTTATTCGTTTTCGGGGCACCGCCCGGACCACTTGTCATTCTTTGACGTGGCTATTTCAGGAGCAGCGTTTCGCTGCCAAATATATCGCGCCAACCAGAAGATCGAGTGCGGTCAAGAAGGCCCCGGCGACGGCTGGGAAGACAAACTGATTGCTTGCGAGCCCCTCGGCAACATGGCCGGCGAGAAGCAGTCGTATCCCCGTCCTGAATCCTCGGCCGATCGTGGGCATCGTCATGAGCGTCAACGCGATGATCTGTCTGCGGGCTATGTTTGCGGAGAGCTTTATCGTTAGCCCTTACCTTCCTGGGCTTTCGTCCTCGCAGCTTGACCTTAAGGTCAAGCTCTTCTACCTAAAAGCAAGGTAGAAGAGCAGGGGGTCTTCCTTTAATGGCGGCTGGTGAGGGCTGACCATCTGTCCGGGCGCTCGGCCGGGAGCGGCACGGCGCCTCGGGCAATCGGGCTGCTATTTCAAAACTGCCGCCGGCTCGGCCCTCAATCAATTCTTGTCCCGTGCGTCATATATGGTGGGCCTCTTAATACATAGAGAGGGGCAGAGATGAAGGTTCTGTCCGCCGAGGAAATCGAGGAGCGGTTCGGCATAACGCCCGAGCAGCTTGACCAATGGGAAGACGACGCGAGCAAGGGCATCTTCCATGGCGAGCCCTCCGGCCCGGTCGTCACGGGACCCGGTCGGCCCATGATGTTCGGGGAGGAGATGCGCCAGGTCGGGTTCAAGGAGCCGCTCAGCCGCGTCGAGCTCATCGACGCGCGCGCCGCGCAGCTCGGACTCAAGCGCCCGGACTACCTGCGCGGCCTTGCGGAGAAGGACCTCGCCGCCTCGGGGCTCGTCTAGCTGCCCCTCGCGTTCGCGGGATTTAACGCAACGCTCACCCGTGCGTATAAAACCAGTCTTGAAACTCTAAAAATCAGTGCGTATATTAGGAATTACAAACTGATTGTTTGCCAGCCAAACAAAATGTCGGCAATACAATCGATGCAAGTCTGTGCCACGCCTGAGCAAAGAGGAGATGCCGATGGGCGAGAAGATCGAGTGGGCCGTCAACCATATGCCGAAGAGCGAGGACGCGCACCTTGGCATCATGAGCCTGGAGAACGTCGAGAAGGCCCGCGCCTTCCACAGGAGCTTCCCCCAGTACTCGGTCACGCCGCTCGCCCGCCTCGACGGCCAGGCCGCCCGCCTCGGCCTCGCGAACCTCTGCGTCAAGGACGAGTCCTACCGCTTCGGCCTCAACGCCTTCAAGGTCCTCGGCGGCTCCTTCGCCATGGCCAACTACATCGCCGACGAGACGGGCCGCGACGTCGCCGACTGCACCTACGACTACCTGACCTCCGACGAGCTCGCCTCCGACTTCGGCCAGGCGACCTTCTTCACCGCCACCGACGGCAACCACGGCCGCGGCGTCGCCTGGGCCGCCAAGCGCCTGGGCCAGAAGGCCGTCGTCCACATGCCCAAGGGCTCCACGAAGCCGCGCTTCGACAACATCGCCGCCGAGGGCGCCGAGGTCACCATCGAGGAGGTCAACTACGACGAGTGCGTGCGCATGGCGGCCGCCGAGGCCGACGCGTGCGAGCGCGGCGTGATCGTGCAGGACACCGCCTGGGAGGGCTACGAGAAGATCCCGTCCTGGATCATGGAGGGCTACGGCACCATGGCCTCCGAGGCTGCCGAGCAGCTGCGCTCCATGGCCATCAACCGCCCGACGCACGTCTTCGTGCAGGCCGGCGTGGGCTCGCTCGCCGGCGCCGTGGTCGGCTACTTCACCAACCTCTACCCGGACAACCCGCCCACGTTCGTCGTGGCCGAGTGCGCGCCTGCCGCCTGCCTCTACAAGGGCGCCGCGGCCGGCGACGGCGACCCGCGCATCGTCGACGGCGACATGCCCTCCATCATGGCGGGCCTCTGCTGCGGCGAGCCGAACATCCTGGGCTGGGACATCCTGCGCAACCACGTGACCGCGTTCGTCTCCTGCCCCGACTGGGTCACGGCCCGCGGCATGCGCGTTCTCGGCGCCCCCGAGAAGGGCGACCCGCGCGTGATCTCCGGCGAGTCCGGCGCCGTCACCACGGGCCTTGTGGCCACCCTCATGGCCGACCCCGACTACGCGGAGCTGCGCGACGCCATCGGCCTCGACCGCACGAGCTCGGTTTTGTGCTTCTCGACCGAGGGCGACACCGACCCCGAGCAGTACCGCCGCATCGTGTGGGAGGGCGAGTACCCAACCTGCTAGCGCGAACTGCGGCTCATTCGCGGCGCGCTCACCGTGCTTTGATTACTTAGTTAACTGTGGCCATCGAAAAGAAGGGTTTCTCAACATGGCTAAGGAACTTGATTTCGACCTCATCAAGAAGACCGCCCAGGGCTACCAGGAGGACATGACCGCATTCCTGCGCGCCATGATCTCCCACCCGTCCGAGTCCTGCGAGGAGGGCGAGGTCGTCGCCTGCATCAAGGCCGAGATGGAGAAGCTCGGCTTCGACGAGGTCAAGGTCGACGGCCTGGGCAACGTCATGGGCTTCGTCGGCGACGGCGACAAGATCATCGCCATCGACGGCCACATCGACACCGTGGGCATCGGCAACCGCGACAACTGGGACTTCGACCCCTACGAGGGCTTCGAGGACGACCAGCTCATCGGCGGCCGCGGCGGCTCCGACCAGGAGGGCGGCGTCTGCGCCGCGACCTACGCCGCCAAGATGATGAAGGACATGGACCTCATCCCCGAGGGCTACAAGGTCATGGTCGTCGGCACCGTCCAGGAAGAGGACTGCGACGGCATGTGCTGGCAGTACATCTACAACGTCGACGGCATCAAGCCCGAGTTCGTCATCTCCACCGAGCCCACCGACGGCGGCATCTACCGCGGCCACCGCGGCCGCATGGAGATCCGCGTCGACGTCCACGGCACCTCTTGCCACGGCTCCGCGCCCGACCGCGGCGACAACGCCATCTACAAGATGGCCGACATCATCGCCGACGTCCGCGCCCTCAACAACAACGGCTGCACCGAGTCCACCGACATCAAGGGCCTGTGCAAGATGCTCGAGCCCGAGTTCAACCCCGAGCACTTCGAGGACGCGCGCTTCCTCGGCCGCGGCACCTGCACCGTCTCGCAGATCTTCTACACGAGCCCGAGCCGCTGCGCCGTCGCCGACTCCTGCGCCATCTCCATCGACCGCCGCATGACCGCCGGCGAGACCTACGAGTCCTGCCTCGAGGAGGTCCGCAACCTCCCGGCCGTCAAGAAGTACGGCGAGGACGTCAAGGTCTCCATGTACATGTACGACCGCCCCTCCTGGACCGGCGAGGTCTACGAGACCGAGGCCTACTTCCCGACGTGGATCAACAAGGAGAGCGCGCCGCACGTCAAGGCACTCGTCGACGCCCACAAGGCCCTCTTCGGCGACGAGCGCATCGGCTGCGAGAAGTCGATGAGCAAGCGCGCCGGCCGCCCGCTGTGCGACAAGTGGACCTTCTCCACGAACTGCGTCTCTATCCAGGGCCGCTACGGCATCCCCTGCGTCGGCTTCGGCCCGGGCGCCGAGTCCCAGGCCCACGCGCCCAACGAGGTCACCTACAAGCAGGACCTGCCCACCTGCGCCGCCCTCTACGTCGCCGCGCTCAACCTCTACGAGCCGAGCGACGAGATGGCCGACGCGACCGCGTTCCGCGCCTCGCTGACGGACAACGACATCCGCTAGGTCCCGGCTTTCCCTGGCGCCCCATC
>CAVJHQ010000011.1:0-5825 GCA_963649365.1 Alloprevotella sp. | reverse complement strand
TATTAATTTATTGATCTATTTATGGAGAGGACAAACACCATGAGCGAGATCCAGCAGTACCTCGACACGCTTTCCGGCCTGGACTTCAAGGGCCTCTACGGCGCCGACTTCCTGCACACCTGGGACAAGACCACCGACGAGCTGCGCGCGCTCTACGCCACCGCGGCCGCCCTGCGCAACCTGCGTGAGCGCAACATCTCGACCAAGATCTTCGACTCGGGCCTCTCGGTCTCCCTCTTCCGCGACAACTCCACCCGCACGCGCTTCTCGTTCTCCAAGGCCTCGAACCTCCTCGGCCTCGAGCTCCAGGACCTCGACGAGAAGAAGTCCCAGATCGCCCACGGCGAGACCGTCCGCGAGACCGCCACGATGATCTCCTTCATGGCCGACGTCATCGGCATCCGCGACGACATGTACATCGGCAAGGGCGACGCCTACATGCAGGAGGTCGCCGACTCCGTCCAGCAGGCCTATGAGGACGGCGTGCTCGACCACCGCCCGACGCTCATCAGCCTGCAGTCCGACTCCGACCACCCCACTCAGTCCTCGGCCGACCTTCTCTACCTCATCGAGGAGTTCGGCGGCCTGGAGAACCTGCGCGGCAAGAAGGTCGCCGTGACCTGGGCCTACTCGCCCTCCTACGGCAAGCCGCTCTCCTGCCCGCAGTCGCTCATCAGCCTGCTGCCGCGCTTCGGCATGGACGTGACGCTCGCGCACCCCGAGGGCTACGACCTCATGGGCGACCGCGTCGAGGCCGCCAAGACCTACGCCGCCGAGAACGGCTGCACCTTCACCCAGGCCAACACCATGGCCGAGGCCTTCGAGGGTGCCGACATCGTGATCCCCAAGTCCTGGGCCCCCTACGCCGCCATGGAGAGGCGCACCAACCTCTACGCCGAGGGCGACGACGCCGGCATCGCGGCGCTCGAGAAGGAGCTTCTCGCCCAGAACGCCACGCACCAGGACTGGTGCTCCACGACCGACCTCATGGCGAAGACCGCCAACGGCCAGGACACCATCTTCATGCACCCGCTGCCGGCCGACATCTCCGGCGTCTCGTGCGAGCACGGCGAGGTCATGGCCGACGTCTTCGACATGCACCGCGTGGGCATGTACAAGGAGGCCTCCTACAAGCCCTACGCCATCGCGGCCATGATGTTCCTGCAGAAGGTCGCCGACCCGGTGGCCACGCTCGCCGCGCTCGAGGAGCGCGCGACCCCGCGCTGGTACCAGGCCTAATCGCCCGTCCTAGCGACGATGTCCGAGGGCCTGCGGACCTGCCTCCGCAGGCCCTCTTTCTATAAAGAGCCGGGGCCCGTCGACGCTCGGGCCGCACGCGTTTTCCAGGTAAGGAGAGGGGTTATGGGCAAGAAGATCGTCATCGCGCTCGGGGGCAACGCGCTCGGCAAGAACCTGCCCGAGCAGGCCGTGGCCGTGCGCAACACGGCGGTCGCTATCGTCGACCTGCTCGAGCAGGGCAACGAGGTCGCCGTCGTTCACGGCAACGGGCCGCAGGTCGGCATGATCGCCAACGCCATGACCGAGCTCACGCGCTCGGACCCGGAGCGCTACATCCCGTGCCCGCTCTCGGTCTGCGGCGCCATGAGCCAGGGCTACATCGGCTACGACCTGCAGAACGCCCTGCGCGAAGAGATGGAGTGCCGCGGCATCCGCCACGGCGTCACGACCGTCCTCACGCAGGTGGAGGTGGACCCGGACGACCCTGCGTTCAAGAACCCGACGAAGCCGATCGGCTCGTTCATGACGCTCGAGGAGGCCGAGCGCCTCAAGCGCGACCGCGACTACGACTTCATGGAGGACGCCGGGCGCGGCTACCGGCGCGTCGTCGCGAGCCCCAAGCCCAAGCGCATCGTGGAGCTCGACACCATCGACTGCCTGGTCGCTGCCGACCACGTGGTCGTCTGCTGCGGGGGCGGCGGCATCCCCGTGGTTCCCACCGGCGAGCACAACCACCTCAAGGGCGCGGCGGCCGTCATCGACAAGGACTTCGCGGCGGAGCTTCTCGCCGAGTCGCTCGATGCCGACTACCTGGTGATCCTTACCGCGGTGGAGAAGGTCGCCGTGAACTTCGGCAAGCCCGGTGAGCGCTGGCTCGACGAGCTCACGCCCGACGAGGCGCGCGCCTACATTTCCGAGGGGCAGTTCGCGCCGGGCTCGATGCTGCCCAAGGTCGAGGCCTGCGTTAAGTTCGCCGAGTCGAAGCCCGGCCGCTCCGCCCTCATCACGCTGCTCGACCGCGCCGCCGACGGCATCGCGGGCAAGACGGGCACCGTCGTCCGCGCCTAGCGGCGTGAAGGGACGGTCTCCTCACGTCCATTTAAACCCGCCGCAGGTCGCACATAGCGTGTATAGTGTCCATAACCGTTATCTCGGCCATGAAACAACGCTCGTGCGCGGACCAGGAGGGAGAGCCGCTTGCGTCCTGACCTGAGGGCATATCTTCTTGGCGACGAGGGCGCCCGGGCGTTCGGGCCCGGCCCCCTCGAGCTCATGCGCCGCGTCGAGGAGACGGGCAGCCTGCGTGCCGCGGCCGTTTCCATGGGGATGGCCTACACCAAGGCCACGCGCCTCGTGAAGACCGCCGAGCAGGCCTTCGGGTTCAAGCTCACCGAGCGCACCATCGGCGGCGCGGGCGGGGGAGGCAGCCGCCTCACCCTCGAGGCGCGCGACCTTCTTGCCCGCTACGAGGCGTTCGAGAGCGCGTGCGAGGACGACCTGCGCCGCAACTTCAACGAGTGCTTCAGCGGCTTTTGCGGGGTGCCGCGCGTCGGCTGCGTCGTCATGGCGTCGGGGCTCGCCCGGCGATTCGGGGCGAACAAGCTCGTGGAGCCGCTGGCGGGCGTCCCTGTGCTCGAGCGCACGCTCTCGGCGCTGCCCGACGACCTTCTCGACGTCGTCGTGGTCACGCGCCACGACTCCGTCGAGGAGCTCTGCGAGACGGTCGGCGTGCGCTGCGTGCGGCACGCGGGGCCGTTGCAGTCCGACACCATCCGCGAGGGGCTCAAGGCGCTCCCCGGCGTTCCCGGCTGCCTCTTTGTGCCCGGCGACCAGGCGCTTCTTTCCGAGTCGAGCGTTCGCGCGCTCGTGAAGGAGTTCCAGCTGCACCCCGGCAGCATCGTGCGGCTGGGGTGGCGGGGCGTCCCGGCGAGCCCGATCCTATGGCCGAGCGAGGAGCTCCCCGCGCTCGCGGCCATGGAGGGCGACGAGGGCGGCAGCGCGCTTCTCGCCAAGCGGCAGGAGCTCGGCGTGCGCGTGCGCCTGGTCGAGGCGTCGCGCGAGACCGAGGTCAGGGATGTGGACACGAGGGAGGACCTCGGCGCGCTCGAGGCCGCCCTCTAGGGTTGTAAGGAGGACAAAGCGATGAGGATCCTTGCGAACGGAACCCTGGTCACGCCCGAGGGCGTGCGCGAAGGAGACGTGGCGCTCGACGGCAAGAAGATCGCCCGCGTGGCGCCGCGCATCGAGCCCGCGCCCGGCGACGAGGTCGTCGACGTCTCGGGCTGCTGGGTCTTCCCGGGCTTCATCGACGCGCATACCCACCTGCAGTGCTGGACCGGCATGGACTGGACGGCCGACAGCTTCGAGACCGGCACGCGCGCGGCGGCCTGCGGCGGCACCACCACCGTCGTCGACTACGCCACGGCCGACCGCGGGGTGACCATGCCCGACGCGCTTGCCGAGTGGCATCGCCGCGCCGACGGCACCTGCACGGCGAACTACGCCTTCCACATGGCCCTCGCCGAGTGGAACGACCGCAACCGCCGCGACCTCGCCGCCATGCGCGAGCAGGGCGTCTGCTCCTTCAAGACGTACTTCGCCTACGACCACCTGCGCCTGGACGACGCCGAGACGCTCGAGGTCCTCGAGTCCTTGAAGCCGCTCGGGGGGACGCTCTGCGTCCACTGCGAGAACGGGACGCTGGTCGACCGCCTGCAGCAGCGCGTCTTCGACTCCGGCGTCACGGGCCCCGAGGGGCACCCCCTGAGTCGCCCGGACGTCTGCGAGGCCGAGGCCGTGAGCCGCCTGCTCTACATCGCGCACCTGGCCGGCGACGCGCGCGTGAACGTCGTGCACCTCTCGACGAGGCTCGGGCTCGAGGCCGTCCGCGACGCGAAGGCCCGCGGGCAGGAGAACATCTTCGTCGAGACCTGCCCCCAGTACCTGCTGCTGGACGACTCGCGCTACAAGGAGCAGGGCGACGACGGCTTCGCGGGCGCCAAGTACGTGATGAGCCCGCCTTTGCGCAAGCCGGCCGACGTCGCGGCCCTGCGCGAGGCGCTTCTTGCCGGCGAGATCGACACCATCGCCACCGACCACTGCAGCTTCAACCTGCGCGGCCAGAAGGAACGCGGCCGCGGCGACTTCCGCAAGATCCCCAACGGCGGCGCGGGCATCGAGCACCGCCCGGCGCTTATCGCCACGAGCTTCGCGGGGCAGCTGGGCCCGTCGGCGATGTGCCGCCTCATGAGCGAGAACCCCGCGCGGGTCTTCGGCATGTGGCCGCGCAAGGGCCGCCTCGCCGAGGGGGCCGACGCCGACGTCTGCGTCTGGGACCCGGAGGCGCGCTGGACCATCCACGCCGCCACGCAGCACCAGGCCGTCGACCACACGCCCTACGAGGGCTTCCAGTGCCGTGGGCGCGCTCATCTCGTCTACGTCGGCGGCGAGCTCGTGGCCGAGGACGGCGAGCCCACGGGCGCCCAGCCCGGCGAGTTCGTCTCTCGCTAGGCCGCCCGCTGGGGCCGGGCGCCGTCCCGGAAAAACGCTGACCTGCCGCCGGGGCTTTCCCGGCGGCTGGAATATATCGATCAGTAAAGGAGAAACACCATGTCCAACCAGGCAATCGTTACCGACAAGGCTCCCGCGGCCCTCGGCCCCTACTCCGCCGGCGTCGTCTCCGGCAACGTGATCCACGTGTCCGGCCAGCTCGGCGTCGTGCCCGAGACCGGCGAGTTCGCGGGCGAGTCCGCGGTCGACCAGGCGCGCCAGAGCCTGACCAACGTCAAGAACATCCTGGCCGCCGCCGGCGCCGACATGTCCAACGTCGCCGAGACCACGGTCCTTCTCACCGACCTGGCCGACTTCGCCGCGGTGAACGAGGTCTACGCGGGCTTCTTCGCCGAGCCGTTCCCCGCGCGCGCCTGCTTCCAGGTGGCCGCGCTGCCCAAGGCCGCCAAGGTCGAGATCAAGGCCGTCGCGTACCTGTAGGGTTTTGCCCTCTTGGCGAGAAGGGCCGCCGGTCGGGTAATCCCGTCGGCGGCCCTTCTTTGTTGTGGGCCTCTCTGGCCGAGTAACGCACAAGTTTGTCGATTGAAGCGTTCAAACCCAGCCGTTATCGCAAAACTTGTGCGTTATTTGTCCGGCAGGCGCCGCCGTGGCAAGAAGCCCGCGGCTTAGGCCAGGTCGCTGCCGCAGTGGCAGCACTTGCTCGCGCCCGCGTGGACCTTCTCGAGGCAGTAAGGGCACGTCGGGTCCGGCTCGGGCTCGGCCGACGCGTCGCTGCCCTCGCGGCGGATGGCCTTCTCGGCGAGGTCGCGGGCCTTGTTCACGGCCTTGATGAGCGCGAACACGATGGCGGCGACGATAAGGAAGTTGATGCAGGCGCTGATGAACTTGCCGAAATCGATCTCGGTGCCGGGGACCACGAGCCCGGAGACCTCGCCTACGTTGCCGCCCGAGACGGCCTTGATCAGCGGGTTGATGATGTTGTCGGTGAGCGACGTGACGATCGAGGTGAACGCGCCGCCGATGATGACGCCGACGGCCATGTCCATCACGTTGCCGCGGTTGATGAACTCCTCGAA
>CAVJHQ010000010.1:0-38339 GCA_963649365.1 Alloprevotella sp. | reverse complement strand
GACGTTGGTTGCAGCTCTCAATTGAGAGCTGCAACCAACGTCCCCAAAGCTCTCAAAGTCAACATCTACCCCCGGCCACGTGTTAGGATGGGCACATGCGGCGGCCTTCGGAACGTCGTGGCTCGTCTGGGGTTGGGGGCAAGGCGTGAGCAAGGCGGACGGTCAGACGCGGAATCCTTCAAGAACAAGCAGCGTCCTACGCGCCGCCTCCCGATGGGCCTGGCCTTGTCTCTTGATCGCCACCCCTTTTCACCTTGGCGAGGGAAACCCGGCCCTTTCCAGTTTGCCGACGCTCGCAGCAGCCGGCCTCTTGGCAGGGATACTTGTCGATCGGCGCGTCTCACCTTCCCGGGAATCCGTCGCCGCACGACACATAGCGGCTGCCAGCATGGCCGTCATCGCCCTTCTTTCATTGCCGGAGTGGGCCATGCTTCCTGCGATTCCACAGCAGCTTGCAAGTAGGGGCGCGTTCGGGACGAGCCAGTTCATCGACTTTTCCGGAGCCCTGAGGACCCTCCAACCCGTTCTGCTCTTCGCTGCCGCCCTCATCTATGGCCTCATACAACGATGGCTCTTCGTCCCCGTCCTCGATAACGCCCCTAGCGACCCATTGTCTCAAGGCCGCGTCTCCGATTCCGTCCGGTCGCCCCTTTTGCGACGCGTCTCCGCATGCGCCGCAGCGGCGTCCGTCGGCTACCTCATACGTTTTGCGGAAGCGGCCTGGTACGGGACCTCCCCGTTACCCGTCGTCTTGAGCCCAGCGCGAACGAGTGCTTCCCAGCTCCTATTGTTTGCGTCGTCCCTCACTTGCTCAGCACTCGCGAACAGGGCGTTGGACAACGACGGATGGGCGCCTCCCGAGGCCGACTCCCTCTTGGGGCAAAGAGGGGACTGTGCGCAGAAAGGCTCGCGGGGAACCTCCACGCAAGTCCTGGTATATCTATCGTCGGGGACCCTGCTATGGGGCATGATGGCAAGGGTCTTGAACCCCCGAAGCTCTGACGCAGCCCTCTATGACGCGCTTTGCGCCCTCGCCCTTGCCTGCATCGTCGTCTTCTTCGCGTCCCTTCTGCGCGGCGCCGCTCGGTTGAGTGGCGGCCTGCCCGGCGACGCCAATCCCGACGCCGACGCGCCAACGCATGAGAAGAACGTGCCAATCGACCAGATCTCCCGCTTGCCCTACGCGCAGAGCCATCCGACAATGGCCGTATCACTTGAGCGCCAGGGCCTTGCCCCGCGCGAAATGGAAGTAGCCATTGCCTATGTGCTGGGCGAGCCCGTGGCGTCAATCGCCGAGACCCTGCGCATCAAGCCCGGCAGTGTGCGCGCCACCGCGCAGCGCGTGTACGGCAAGATTGGCGTGTCCAGCAAATCCGAGCTCATCGATGCAGTACAGGCGGCCGATTCATCGACATGCCTTGGCGGAAACGCGAAGGTCGGAAGGGCAGCCGGGAACCCTAGGGAAGAAGAGCGCCTCGACAGTGCGGCATCCCAGCGAACCGAAATACCGCGGATAGGCACTTGCGTCCTCATCACCCTGTTTACGAGCGCTCTGCTTCCACTCGACGGGACCTATCCAATGCAGTGGGGCATCGCCCGCGCGTTCGTGTATGGCATAGCCATGGGCTTCGTAGTGAATGCTCTATTGAACTCGTGGGAACCTCCTCTTTCGATGCCGCCTCGTCCAACATTCAGGGGCGGATGGATACGACGACTCGCCAAGCAGCCATCGCCGACAGTGGGCCCGGCATTGCTCGCCTTGGTTTCTTGGCTTCTCATAGAAGCCGCGAATCTCAGGCTATGCACCCAGTCAGCGAGCCACTCACTTACGTTCGTTTTCGCGCTCCTCGGGACTCTCGGCCCTTGCGCGGCATCCAGACGGCTTGCGACAAAGGCACGCTGCGCCGCCTCCACAACGACGGACGGGTTTCTCGCACTGCTCATGGCGACCACGACGTTTGGGTTGGGATTCGCATGGGAGGAGCTCTGGAGGCTCTCGGGTTGGTACACGCTCTTCCCGGTCCTCTCACCCATGTTGTGCGTCGTTTCCTTGGGGTGCGCCGCGCTCCTCCTGAGCAGAAAGCATCACATTGAAGCTGCGACACTCGCCGTCATTTCCGTCTCAGCACTGCTCGCAGAGGCGAATAACGTCTTGTTCGCAGCCGCCTTGCTCTCGTGCGCGGGGACAACGCGCCTTTGCATCGCCAAGGGGTACCTGGACCTGGACGATCTTGACGGCATGTCCCTTGCCTGCGGCACGGGCATGGTGGCGGGCGATTATCTCGTCAACTACGCAGGCACGCTTCTTACGGGCAACACCGCGTACAGCGCCCCGTTCGGAGGGAGAGAAGCCCTGTCTATGCTGGTGGCGTGCCTCGCCGTCGCGTTCGCAACGGTCTGCTCGGCCGCCTGCCTCCTTGCCACTTGGCGAACCATCCGAAACGATGAGGCGGCACGCACCGTTGCCCATGCGCAGGGGTTCCATCAACGGGCCGAGCACGTGCTGTTTGCCCGCGGCTTGAACCGGACGCAGGTCGAGGTTGCGATGGACGTGATCGACGGCAAATCGTCGACGTATATCGCGGAGATGCGGCATATGTCACGCGGCACGGTCAATTCCGCGCGGAGCGCTGTGTACCGGTCGTTCGGTGTGCACAGCCGCCCCGATTTCATCGCAGCCCTCGTCGCGGCGGCGGGGCTGTAGGTCAGCTGCACAAGTTCGAAAGACTTCTGAACCCCTGACGGCGGCGAGCGGCGTATGCAACGCCGCGAGCGGTCGCATACACGTTGACGGCCGTTCACTGATCCCCAGACGAATCACCAGGTAAACAGCCTGTATGCACCAAACCTGCGACCTTCATATCGTTTGAATACAGACGACGAGCACCTCATCTGCCAAGTTTCGAGCGAGGCGCCCGAAATCGGCGAGGACCTCATCGTCGATAGTCCGAGAAACGCACTATTAGGAGATGGTCGGATGAAACGCTTAGATCTACGGGGAATTGCGGCTACGGCTATGGTGGCCACCGCATTGTCATTGGGACCCGCCGTCCCCGCTCTTGCTGAAGGGCTGAATGACAGCCTTGGTGCAGCTTCGATTACGCCCTGCAACACCATCGACACCACATACAGCTTCTCGTTTGGAGCAAATGAAACTGACGGAACTGCGTGGAGGGGCAAGGACGGTGTTACGTCCACCTACATGCGCATTGACTGGAAGACCGGCAACTCCCCAAGGCTCTATGTCGACGGTGCCTACAACAGCGGTGGTTATGGTTCGACCAACTGCACAATCGGAGGATATGTCCGCGCGCCCGGACCGGACAAATACGAGATTCATAACCTTGTCTATGAGAGCGGCTTTCGGTGGGCACGCCTTACTTGTTGGGCCGACCTTGGCTCTGGGGCAATGGCAGGGGCCTGGAGCCCTGACTGCGGCGGAGATTACACAGATCTGAACTAGCACCGAGCTTCGGCTGACCCGACGCAGCTCGGGTCAGCCTTCAGAGGAGGCGTGTATGCGCAGAAAAGAGATAGCCCTCGGCGCCGCCGTCCTAGTTGCCCTCGTGTTTGGCTTTGGCGCATACCAAGCATACCGATGGTACGAGGAGGCCAAGTTCGAGCAGCAAAGGGCCGATGAGCTCGCAAGCGTCCAGAACCTTTCGATGGGAGAGGACGCGACGTACAGTTCCTCCTATTTCTCCGGAGAGTTATCGATCCGAGTGGATGGGGCCGCGCTGTACTCGGACATAGCAAGCTCCCCCATTGCCAACGAAGCAAATGTGAACGACGAGCCGTTCTCCTCGGAAATGACCGGGGTGGACGACTTCGATCTTCTGGTGATCGAAGTCGTCATCAAGAATCGTGACGCTGAACCGATATCCCAGACGAAAGACGGGCAGAGCCTTTTCCTTATGGACGCCATTGTCCATGCAGACCCCTCGACCGAGGTGGTATATGTCAGCGGCGGCGCAAGCGATGCCGGCCTCGGGTATTTCGATCTCCCGAAAGGCAACGAGAAGCGGTTCAGTGTGGCGTACGCGATTCGACATGACGACATCGACCCGAACAACCTATACGTGACGGGATCCGGGAGCCTCGGCTACCGTGTTCACCTTACGGTTGAAGACCAACGCCAGGGAGATGCATGACGATGGGAAGGCTGCTGAAGCTTGAGCTCAATAAAGCCTTCGGGAACGTATGGTTTTTCGTCTCGCTCGCCATTTGCCTTGCGCTGGCGATCGCTGCCGCCTTCAGCGAGGCCGCGTCCGTCTCGTTGGTTCTAGACCTGAAGGATAGCGGGGCCTCCGAGTGGATCGTGCTCTCCGCTCAGGGGAGCTATCGCAACTCGCTGCTCCTGGGAACCTGTCTATGGCGTGAGGCGTTCTTTCTCCTGCTCCCCCTGTTGGCCGTAATCCCCTACTCGTGCTCGCTGCGCTCCGAGATTCTCGATGGCCTCCTGAACCAGGCGTATATCCGCGCGCCGCGCGCCCAGTATCTAGCGGCAAAAGGCCTTGCGGCATTTTGCGTAGGAGCCACTGTGGCGGCCGTCCCCCTTGTCGTGAACTTCATCGCGATCTCGTGCATGCTGCCGGCATACCAGGTAGACGTGGTGGACGCCCTCTACATCATGGTGGAGAGCTGCGAGGCCTTCTCCTCGCTGCTCTATTCGGCGCCTCTCGCGTACATCGCGGTTAACGTGATCGTCGACGGCGCCTTATGCGGAGCTTGGGCGGCTCTCGTGCTGGCGGCATCATCGTTTGTCGACAACAGGGTCGCCCTTCTCGCCGGGTCTTATTTGCTTGTGCTGCTGTGCAACTACCTGAACCAGGTGGTGTTCCAGGCGTTCGGCGTCAACGGATTCGCGTTCAGTCTTATCGAGCTTACCAAAGGGGCAACTTCCGGGGGTTACTTGCGGTATGGTTTTTGGCTCTTCGTCGTGCTCGGCGTGGTCGCGATCTCGGCGGTCGCGACGCTCCGTTTTCAAAAGGACGCTGATGTCCTATGAGGTTCCTGCTCTGCGTGGCCGCCGATTTCCGCTCAGGGTTCCTCGATGTTCGGCGGCGGCTAGGCTTGCTAGCCCTTGTCAGCGCCGGCATGGCCGGCTTCACGTGGCTTCTCGCGAAGGCAAAGCCTTATCTCCAGATAGACATGACCTTTGGCGACATGGTCGTCTCGGTATTGGGCGGCATCATGAAATACGAGCCGGACAAAGGCGATGTGTTCCGTTTTCCCGCCGCTTGGTCGCTGCTTCTGATGGCGATGGCGTACGTGCCGCTTTCATACCCGTATCGCGACCTAATGGGGTTCGGCAAGAGCGTGCTCGTAGCTTCGGGCAGCAGGGTCTCGTGGTGGCTTTCCAAATGCCTATGGGTCGTTGCGGCCACGCTGGCGAGCTTCACGGTGTTCCTAGCACTCAGCGCCGGCGCCGCCCTTCTTGCCGGAGGGGGCTTGAACCCGACGATATCCTCGGGCCTGCCCACGTTGGCCGGTTTCATGGCCATGACCTCGCCGATGTCGTACGACCTTCTGGCTTTCCTGGCCGTAGCGTTCGTTGTGGTCTGCTCGCTTTGTCTGCTGCAGACGGCCCTGTCGCTTGTGGTGAGGCCGGTGCTGAGCTTCGCGTTCACGGGAGCGCTGTTGCTCGCCTCCGCATACGTGTACAGCCCTCTGCTGCTCGGCAACTACCTGATGGTGGCGCGGACGGCCGGGGTGGCTGAAGAGGCCATGGATCCCATGACCGGCCTTGCGCTTGCCGCTGTGGTGGGAACGGCAAGCGTCATCGGGGGCAGCGCGTATTTCTCTCGGATGGATTGCGTGGGTAAGGAGTTTGAGGCATGAAAAACGCCGAGATTGAGTCGATGGCCGGACGGCGGCCGAAAGCGACGCATGCCACCCCAGGCCCCAAACAGCGCGGGTGCGAAATCGACGTGCGCCGAGTTTCGAAGAGCATCCGTGGAACCGAGGTCTTGCGGGAGGTGTCGATGACGATTCCTCGCGGCCGTACGGTCGGCCTTTCGGGACCCAACGGATCGGGAAAGACAATGCTCATGCGCGCGATGCTCGGGCTCATACGGCCGAGCGAGGGAGAGATCTCCATAGACGGCGAACGCTTGTGGAAGGACATCTCTTTTCCGCCAAGCGTCGGGCTACTGCTCGAGGCGCCGGCGTTCCTCTCGGCCCGCAGCGGAATCGACAATCTATGCCTGCTGGCGTCGATTCGCGGGGCCGTCGGGAAGAAGGCCTGCGAGACCGCAATGAGGGAGGTGGGCCTCGACCCTTGCGACAAACGGCCGTTCAGGAAGTACTCGCTCGGCATGAAGCAGCGCCTGGGGATCGCCGGGGCGATCATGGAAGAACCCGACCTGCTCATCCTCGACGAGCCCACGAATGCCCTCGACGCGCTGGGCGTGCAGATGCTCAAGCGGGTCGTGCGCCGTGAGCAGCGGAGAGGGGCGACTATCGTGCTCGCTTGCCACGACGCAGAGATTCTGCATGAGCTGTCGGGCGAGGTGTATTACTTGGCCGAGGGCCATGTCGAGGGGCATGAGGAACTGGGGAGTGCGTCGAGAGGAGACGATGATGAGGCGTAAGGTCTTCATTGCCGCCGCCCTCGCCCTTCTTGCCATCGTTATCGGCATGAGAATACGAGCGGTGAACGCGGGCGCGCTCGTGTTTCCGGTCGAGACGTACTCGATCCAACAGGGCGTGTCGCTCGACGGCGCCTTTGCCGAATATGCGGCCGAGAACACCCAAGGCTATACCGTTACCGTAACAAGCGCCCAGCGCATGAGCGCTAACGAGTACCTTGCCCTTTACAGCGAGGAGGAAGAGGCGGAGTCAAGGTACCGAGAAGCCGAGGGGAACAGCGCGGATTTTGACTCGAAGTCGCTGGTGGTGCTGGACATCGAGATACGGAACGACAAGGCGGAGACGGACGAGCGTGGCTATCTCGACTCGATCGGGTGGACCTTGGCGAGCTCAGAAAAGCCGGCAATTTGGCCGCGCACGGCATCGGCGCTCTTTAATTGCTCGATTCCGCAGGCCGATGGAATCTATAAGCTCTCGATTAAACCGGGAACGACTTACACGATCCATGTGCCGTTCAGCTACTCGACGCAACGCGGTTTCCCTGCGGCGGCCGGCCTCTATTATTCCCCCGAGATGGAGCCCGGAGAGTACTCCCTCATCCTTACGAAGGCGCCGGTGCGCAAGATCGTGCGGCTCAGCGTCGAATAAGCGCCTTGGCTGCAGGCGGGGCCTTTGACGTCTTTGGGGACGTTGGTTGAAGCTCTCATTTGAGAGCTGCAACCAACGTCCCCAAAGCTCTCATTTTGCGAAGCGGGTGCCGAGGCGAGAGGGCCAGGCGGTGCGGAGCTCCAGGCGCTCGCCGGTCGCGGGGTGGTCGAGCTCCTCGGCAAAGGCGTGCAACAGCAAGCCGCTCTCGCCGCGGGCGGCGTCGGCGCGGGCGCCGCCGTAGAGCGCGTCGCCCACGATGGGAAACCCAAGGCTCGCCAGGTGGACGCGGATCTGATGGCGTCGCCCGGTCAGGAGCTCGACCTCAAGCAGTGTGCGCCCGCCCTTGAAAGCGAGCTTGCGCACGCGCGTCTGGGCCGGCTTGCCCTGGCCCGCGGCGCACACGCGCATCCGCCGGGCGTCGTGGCGGTCGCGGCCGATCGGCGCGTCGACGGTCTTCTCCCCCCAGGGAAAGCGCCCGGCCACGACGGCCAGGTAAAGCTTGCGCATGTCGCGCCCCGCCACCTCGGCGTCGAGCTTGGGCTGCGTCGCGGGGTCGAGCGAGAAGAGCACAAGCCCCGTCGTGTCCACGTCGAGCCGCTGCACCGCCTGAGGGCGCACGTCGGCACGCCCCGCCGCGGCCAGGTGCGCGGCGACCGCGTCCGTAAGCGTCGCCGCCCCCGTGCCGTCCCCGTGCACGAGCAAGCCGGCGGGCTTATCCGCGGCAAGAAGCCACGCATCCTCGTGAACCACGCGCAGCGGCTCGGATACAATCTGGGTCTGAGCGCTTTTCTCCCCCATAACATCCCGTTCATTCGCACGTATCTATCGGAATCAGGATAACGCCGCGCGACGCCGAACGGCCCGACCCGACCGGACGGGCGCGCGGGCACAGGACAGGAGACCCCGATGAGCAAGAAGCACTTTGCCAAGGACGGCGACGAGCCCGGATCCGAGGGCGCGGCCGTCACGGCGCCGGCGCCCGACCCCACAGACGAGCTCCAGCTCCTTCGCGCGGACGGCACGATGCAGGAGTCCGAGGAGGACATGGAGGCGCGCCTGGCCATGGAAGGCCTCATGCGCCACCGCAAGGCGCGCACGCGCAAGAAGCTCATCGTCGGGGGCGTCGTGGGCGGAATCGCCGTCGTGGCGGCCATCGTGGCGGGCGTCTCGCTGCTGGGCTCCGGCTCGGGCGACGGCTCGGCGAGCGCTCCCATGACGAGCGTCGTCGAGAAGGGCGATTTCTCCGAGGCCGTCACGGCCACGGGCTCCGCGCAGCCCGTCGAGTCCGTGGTCGTCTCGCCCGGCGTCGACGGAACCATCGAGTCCGTGAACATCGCCGAGGGCGACACGGTGAGCGAGGGCGACGTAATCATGACCCTCAGCAACAGCGAGCTGGACAAGAAGGTCACCGAGGCCGCGAACACCGTGCGCGACGCGAAGCTCGGGGTCTCCGACGCCGTTGACGCCTACAACGCCTTGGTAGACAAGTACAACAAAGCCATCGAGACCGATCAGAAGAGCTGGGAACTGTACTACGCCAGGAAGGCAGCCGCCGAGGACGCAGGCGAGGTGTTCGCCGAGTCCGAACCCGAGAGCAGCGCCCCCTCCGACAAGGACTTCCAAGACGCCGACCGCGCCATCGACAAGGCCAACAACACCCTCGCCGACGCCCAGGCGGCCTACGACGAGGCCGTCGAGACCGCGGCGAAGCGCACGGTCAAGGCGCCCAAGTCCGGCTCCGTCGTGGTCATGAACGCCCAGGTCGGCGCCAGCATCACGAGCGGGGGCACGGGCAGCGGCAACAGCTCGTCGTCCGAGTCGGGCTCGGGCGCCCTCATCCAGATCGCCGACCTCTCGCAGATGATGGTCAAGGTCAACGTCAACGAGGTCGACATCTCCAAGATCTCGGTGGGCCAGGCCGCGACCGTGACCTTCTCGGCCCTGCCCGACGCCACGGCGGAGGCGACGGTCACGCGCATCGCCACCGTCTCCAGCGCGAGCGGCTCCTCCTCCGGCTCCGGCAGCTCGGGCGTGGCCACCTACGAGGTGTGCCTGCTCATCCCCAACCCCGCCGAGGGCCTGAAGCCCGGCATGACCGCCAACGTCTCCATCCAGATCCAGAGCGTGCCCGACACCCTCATCGTCCCCGCCTCCAGCGTGGGCACCGACGCCGACGGCACGAGCTACGTCATGGTGGTAACCGACGCCGAGAAGCGCACCTACGAGCGCCGCACCGTGACCGTCACGGCCTCCGACAAGAGCAACGCCGCCGTCCAGGGCCTTCTTGACGAGGGCGCCACGGTCCTTCTCAACCCCATGGACGCCGAAACGGCGGCGGGCACGGGCGCCGGCTCGGGCGAGGCCGCCGAGTCCGACGGCCTCGGCTACCCGAGCGCCTCCGACGGCGGCACCGCCGTGAGCGGGTCCTAGCGCCATGGCGACCCCCGTCATCGACATCCAGGGCCTCTGGCGCGTCTACGAGTCGGCCGCCGGCCTCACCACGGTCCTGCGCGGCGTTTCTCTCCAGGTGGAGCGCGGCGAGTTCCTTACCATCATGGGCCCCTCCGGCTCGGGCAAGTCGACCCTCATGAACACCCTCGGCTGCCTCGACCGCCCCACCGCCGGCTCCTACAAGCTCGAGGGCGTCGAGACCGCCGAGCTCGCCGACGACGACCTCGCCTACGTGCGCTCCACGCGCCTCGGCTTCGTCTTCCAGTCGTTCAACCTCATGCCAAGAAGCACCGTGCTGCGCAACGTCATGCTGCCGCTCGTGTACTGCAACGTCCCCGCCCGCGAGCGCGAGCTGCGCGCCTGGAAGGCCCTCAAGGCCGTGGCCCTGCCCGACGAGTACTACCTGCACCGCGCCAACGAGCTCTCCGGCGGCCAGATGCAGCGCGTGGCCATCGCGCGCGCCCTGGTCAACGACCCGGCCATCATCCTGGCCGACGAGCCCACCGGCAACCTCGACACCGCCACGGGCGAGCTCGTGATGAACACCTTCCGCCGCCTGCAGCAGCGCGGAAAGACGATCGTGCTCATCACCCACGACGCCGAGGTGGCCGCCTGGGGCGACCGCACCGTGCATATCCGCGACGGGCGCCTCCTCTCCGACGAGCAGGAGCGCGCCGTCCAGGCGCGCCTGGCCGCCGGCGAGAAGGACGCCGCCCCAGCCGCCGGGCCCGCCACCGATTCCGCCGCCGAGACCGCGGTTCTTCTTGCCAACACGGCCGCCAAGGAGGTGTCCGCGCCATGAAACCGTCCGACCTCGCCTACGAGACGGGCTCCGCGATCCTGGCCAACCGCGCCCGCAGCCTGCTCACCATCCTCGGCATCGTCATCGGCATCGCCGCCGTCATCGCGATGACCTCCCTCATCGACGGCGTGCGCCTCTCGCTCGCCGCCGAGATAGGCCTCAACGCCTCCCGCAGCATCCAGATCTCGTGCTACCGCCCCGGCGGCGGCTCCCTCACGGAGGACGAGATCTCGGCCGCCGAGCGCGACCTGTCGAGCGAGTACGACTTCATAACCGCCTACTATTACCTCTCCGCGCCCGGCCGCAGCCAGACCGCGAGCGTCGATAACATCCAGATCACCGCCTGCGACGACCAGTACTTCGAGGCCATGGGCACCAAGGCCGAGAAGGGCCGCCTCTTCACGGAGGAGGAGAACGAGAAGGCATCCATGGTCTGCCTTCTCAACACCGGCTCCGTGAAGAAGCTCTTCGGGTCGGCGAGCGCCGACGTGGTGGGGCAGTCGGTAAGCATCGGCAGCGACTCCTACACCGTGGTCGGCACGGTCTATACCAGCGACACCTACGGCGACTTCTCGCTCGCGTACATCCCCGTCAAGACCGCGAAGGACCGCCTCATCGGGCAGCAGGGCGGCACGTCCAGCGCCAACATCATCGGCTTCGCCAAGGAGAACGCCGACCCCTACCAGGTCGCGGCCCACACCAAGTCGTACCTGAGCAACAGGTACAACCTGCCCGAGGCCGCCGACGGCAGCGACATCGAGGGCGGCTACGTCGAGGCCACGGCCGCGCAGGCGCTTCTCGACCAGGCGGAGAAGTCGATGTCCTCCTTCAGGGTCATGACGCTCTCGACCGCCGCGATCTCGCTTCTGGTCGGGGGCATCGGCATCATGAACATGATGCTCACCAACGTGACCGAGCGCATCCGCGAGATCGGCCTGCGCAAGGCCCTCGGCGCCAAGCGCGCGGACATCACGGCGCAGTTCCTGCTCGAGTCCATCGCCATCTGCGTGGTGGGCGGGGCGCTCGGGGTGGCGCTCGGCTTCGCCGGGGCGTTCGCGCTCGCCGGCGTGGCGGGTCAGGCGATGGGCGTGCCCAACCTCACGCCCGTGTTCACGCCGTACCGGGCCCTCATGGCGGCAGGCATCTGCTGCTTCATCGGCGTCCTCTTCGGCTACTACCCCGCCCGGCGCGCCTCCCGCCTCGACCCGGTGGTCGCGCTTCGGTTCCAGTAGGGCCGGCAGGCGCAAGGACGCGGCAGGCACACGGCAACAGGAACGGCCGCCTTCCCGGGAGCGAATCCGAGGAAGGCGGCCGTTCTTCTTTGCGTATGAGGCGGAATTGGGCAAGGCGCAGCCAGGGCTTGGCGTACTCCAGGCCGCCGTCGCAAGATAGCGCGACAAACTGATTCCCTGGTGACAGAATTTTCTAAAAAACTGTCACCAGGGAATCAGTTTGCATCGATTATGCCGTCACGACATTGATATCGGCGGCCGCGCAGGCTTTCGCGCGCCGGTTTTGGGGTAGCAGGGCCTAGTTCCTACGTTAGAGACCTGACTATGACGGGCTCAACGGCTCCTTACGCCAGGCGCGCCTTGACCTCGTCGGCAAGAGACGCCGTCGGGACCTGGACCTGCTCATGGGTGGCCATGTCGCGGATGGTGGCGACGCCGGCCGCGACCTCGTCGGGCCCGAGCACGACGCAGAGCGTGGCGTGGAGCTTGTCGGCCTGCTTGAACTGGGCCTTCAGGCTGCGGCCCTGGTAGTCGGCCTCGGTGCGGACGCCCGCGCCGCGCAGCGCGAGCGTGGCCGAGAAGACCGCGCCGCGGGTCTCGGCGCCGGTGCCGGCCACGTAGACGCAGGTGGGCTCGGCGCCCTCGAGGTCGACGCCCTGCGAGGCGAGCGCCAAGGCGATGCGCTCGAAGCCCACGGCGAAGCCGATGCCCGGCGTGGGCTTGCCGCCCTCGAGCTCCATCAGCCCGTCGTAGCGCCCGCCGCCGCCGATGGCGCCGACGCCGGAGCCCTCGCACTCGACCTCGAAGACGGTGCGGGTGTAGTAGTCGAGGCCGCGCACAAGCGTCGGGTCCTCCGTGTAGGCGATGCCGGCCTCGTCGAGGTAGCGCTTGACCGCGGCGTAGTGCTCGGCGCAGTCGCCGCAGAGGTGGTCGTTGACCAGGGGCGCGTCCGCCATGACCTCGTGACAGTGCGGGTTCTTGCAGTCGAAGGCGCGCAGCGGGTTGATCTCGGCGCGCTCGAGGCAGTCCTCGCACATCTCGTCCTTGTGGTCGAGGATAAAGGCCTTGACCTTGTCGCGGTACGCCGGGCGGCACGCGCCGTCGCCCATCGAGTTGATGTAGAGGCGGAGCTTAGCGGGGTCGAAGCCCAGGCGCTTGAAGTACTCCATGAGCATGATGATGCACTCGGCGTCGGCCGCCGCGTCGGGCGCGCCCAGCCATTCGACGCCGACCTGGTGGAACTGACGCAGACGGCCCTTCTGCGGACGCTCGCCGCGGAACATCGCCTCGGCGTACCAGAGCTTGGCGGGGGCGGCGCCCTGCGGGACGAAGTTGTTCTCGACGGCCGCGCGGACGACGCCCGCGGTGCCCTCGGGGCGCATCGCCATGCGCTGGCGCGGCTTCAGGCCTGCCTCGGTGCCCTTCTCGAGCAGGTCGCCGAAAAGCGCGCCGGAGACCACGCGGAACATCTCCTTGCGCACGACGTCGGTCGACTCGCCGATGCCGTGGACGAAGGTGTCCACCTGCTCGATGGCAGGCGTCTCGATCGCGTCGAACCCGTACGCGCCGAAGAGCTCGCGCGCCGTGTCCTGCATGCGCTGCCAGGCGCGCATGTAGCCGCCGTAGAGGTCCTCGGTGCCCTGAACCTTCTGTCCCATGTGACTCGTCCTCTCGCAAGAAGCCCGCGCTGCTCGCAGGCGCCGTTTTCCAACCGTTCAGTATACACGGGCGCCCGTAAGGTAACCTTGCTGCTCCTTCGCCCCCGAGCACAAACGTCGTTTTATTGCACGAGGGGTCCGCACAAGCCACATACAAGGTAAGGATTCGAGCTCTTTACCCCAACATCTCCTTAATCCCTTCCAGACGCTCGACTGGGGACCGGTCTTCCAACCTTCTCTTCACGCGCAGTTTCGCAGAAAGGGGCCGCCGAAGCGACCCCCCTTTCGAGAAAGCTTTATCCCTTCCAGACGCTCGAGCAGGGCACGGCGAGCCGCCCGTTCGCCTCAGGCGCAGTTCTGCAGGAAGGCCCCGCCGAAGCGGGGCCTTCCGAAGCTGTCTGAGCACTGAGGCGAACGGGCGGCTCGCCCTGGCGGGACCTACTCCACGTCGATCTTGTGGACCCACCCGTGAACGTCCTCGAGCTCGCCGGACTGGATGCCGGTCAGCGTCTCGCGGAGCTTGGTCATCACGGGGCCCATCTCGTCGTGGCCCTCGGGGAAGGAGATCACGAGGTCGTCGTCGTGGATCTCGCCCACCGGGGAGATGACGGCCGCGGTGCCGCACAGGCCGCACTCGACGAAGTCGCCGTTCTTGACCTCGTCGAAGGTGACCGGGCGCTCGTCGACCTTGATGCCGAGGTCCTTGGCGACCTGGACGAGCGAGCGACGGGTGATGGAGGGCAGGATGGAGTCGTTGAAGGACTTCGGGACCACCAGGGTGCCGTCCTTGGCGACGAACATCACGTTGGCGCCGCCCGTCTCCTCGACGTAGGTGCGGGTGGCGGGGTCAAGATAGAGGTTCTCGGCATAGCCGTTGGCGTGGGCCTTCATGCAGGCCTTGAGGCTCATGGCGTAGTTCAGGCCGCACTTGGTGTTGCCGGTGCCGTGGGGCGCGGCGCGGTCGAACTCGGAGACGCACAGCTTGATGGGCTTGAGGCCGCCCTTGAAGTACGGGCCGACGGGGGTCACGAGGATGCGGAAAAGATACTCGGGGGCGGGAGCGACGCCGATGACCTCGCCGGAGCCGATCATGAACGGGCGGATGTAGAGGGAGGCGCCGGAACCGAAGGGCGGCACCCACGCGGCGTTGGCGCGCACGACGTCCTCGACGGCCTTGACGAACTTCTCCTTGTCGAAGGGAGGCATGACCAGGCGACGGGCGGAGTCGTACATGCGCTCGGCGTTCATGTCCGGGCGGAAGCAGACGATGTCGCCGTCCTTGGTGGTGTAGGCCTTGAGGCCCTCGAAGACCTCCTGGCAGTAGTGGAAGATGCCGGCGCACTCGGAAAGGGTGATGGAGTGGTCGGTGGTCAGGCCGCCCTTGCCCCAAACGCCGTCGATGTACCTGCACTCGTAGCTGTAGTCGGTAGGCTGGTAGTCGAAGCTCAGGTTGCTCCAGTCCAGGTCTTTCTTCTTCATGCTCGCATCTCCTTGCGGTGGCGCCGCGCAGCCATGCGCGCGGTCGCCGGTCGAACCGATTGGTACGTAAGTCAATAGCCTAGTCCCTATTGCCAAAACCGCGCCGTCGTGTGTCGCGCTGTTAACAAAGGATGGCCGGGCCGAGCAGCAACGGTTGGATTCCGCTATTTCTATTGCCCGATAGCTCTGGTATTTCATATTATGCAAGTGTGCATAATTCACCATTGCATATTTTGGGAGTGGACATGTTCGTCGGAAGAAAAACCGAGCTCAGCAAACTCAACGCCCTTTACGAGAGGGCTTCTTTCCAGATGGCCGTGGTGTACGGTCGAAGACGCGTGGGCAAGACGACCCTCATCAAGGAATTCTGCCGTGACAAGCGCGCCTTGATGTTCACCGCGCTCGAGCAAAGCGATTCGGACAACCTCGCCGACTTCAACCGAGTTCTCATCGAGTTCTTTGATTTACCCGCGGCGATGGGAGGCTTCTCCTCCTGGTCCGACGCCTTTGCCTTTATCGCGGAGAAGGCGCGCGGCGAGCGCTTCATCTTTGTCTTTGACGAATTCCCCTACGCCGCGCTCCGAAACGAGGCGCTGCCGTCCAGCCTGCAGGTCTCGATCGACCATCAATTCAAAGAAACGGGCTTGTTCTTAATCCTATGCGGCAGTAACCAGGGCTTCATGGAGAGTCAGGTGCTCGGACACAAAAGCCCGCTTTTCGGCCGCAGAACGGTTCAGATCAAACTCGGCCCTCTCGGCTACCGCGATGCCGCGAAGATGCTCCCGGGGCTCAACGCCCAAGAAGTGTTTCGCTTTTACGGGTGTTTCGGGGGCGTCCCCTACTATCTGCAGCAGGTCGACCCTAGGCTCAGCCTCAGGGACAATCTTGCCACCCTCTACTTTGACCAGATGGGCTTTCTCTACGAGGAACCTTACGGCTTGCTGCGCCAAGAGTTCCAGGAGCCGGCGCTCTACAACTCCATCCTCAGGGCGATTGCCGCCGGGGCGAACCGCACGAAGCAGATCGCCGACCGCACGGGAATTGTCCAGACGAGCCTCCCGCGCTACCTCAAGTCTCTCGAGACGATCGGCATCATCGAGAAGGCGATACCCTTTGGGGAGAACCCCGAAACGAGTAAGCACGGCATCTATCGTCTAGCGGAGCCGTGCTACCTGTTTTGGTTCAGATTCGTCATGCCCTACACCTCGGATATCGAGGCGGGCTTGGGAGAGGCCGTCGTGAACGCGCTGCCTAATGAGCAAATCGACGAGTATCTCGGCCATCGCTTCGAAGCGTTATGCGCGGAGTGGCTTTCCGAACAAGCGCGCCAAGGAACGCTGCCGATTCCAGCGACCAGCATCGGGTCATGGTGGGGAGCCAACCCGGCAAAGAAGGAGCAAGACGACATCGATGTCTTGGCGGCAGACCGCGTAACAAAGCAGCTCATCGCCTGCGAATGCAAGTATCGTAATTCGTTCGATGAAACGGCGGAGATTGAGGATTTGGAGAGCAAGCGATGCCTTGTCCGTGGCTATACCGCGAATCACTTCATACTTTTCTCGAAAAACAAAGCAAGCGAAGCGACGCAGGCAAAGCTAGCTGAGCGTCCCGAGTGGAGGCTCGTGACCCTCGACGAAATGTATGCGGGATAGGCCGTAGACCAAGGGGCTCAAGGTACCCGCCCGGGAAGCGATTACGTTCAATAATTCAAGGGAGCCGCAATGAACGAGAAGATGCGCGAGAGGTATATGGAGGCGCTTGCCCTGGCGTACTTCAGCCTGGCAGGCACGCCATCGGGTGCGGGAAGAACCGCATCCGCGACCTCGCCCGTCGAGTTTGGCCAGCAAACGCTTGAGTCCTTGCGCGACCAGGGGCTTATTAGATACACAACCGGCACCAAGACCGTCACGGTCGGTGAGAAGGGGCTCGGCCTCGGCGAGTTTTTCGCCACCGGCATCGGCATCCTGTTCGCCGGGGTGCCCGATTTCGGGCAGGACCCCCAGGTTGAGCAAGCGCCACGCGGCGAGGTTCTCCACTTCCCCGCGAGCGGGAAGAAGCCCGCAACCAACGGCGCCGGAAAGAAGAGGCCCGCGAGCGCCGGGTCCACATTATTCATGGCGCCGAGCGCACCCGCCAGCAGGCCACAGTTCGACCCGACGGAGTTTCGCCCCCTCACCGAGAAACGCGCGTTCCTCTTTCGCATCACCCTTGAGCTCGAGGATGGGCGCGAGTGCTGGCGCGAGATGCTTATGCCCGCCAACTGCTCGTTCCTCGACCTGCACCTCGCCATCCAGATTGCCTTCGACTGGGACGACACGCACCTCTTCGACTTCAAGATGAACGCCCGCGGGCAGAAGATCCACATCGATGAGGCGAGCTTCCTGAGCCCGTCGTTCCCGCCGGCGGTGGGGCCCCAGGAGGCGATCGTCGAAGCCGACGACATTTTCCTGAGCGATGTCTTCCCCAAGTCGCGCACCGCAACCTACACCTACGACTACGGCGATAACTGGGTCCACAAGATCAAGCTGGTCAAAACTTATCCCACCTGCCCCGTTGAGGACCCAACGCTCGTCGCGGGCGCCGGCCAGGCGCCGCCCGAGGACGTCGGAGGCCCCTGGGGCTTCGAGGACTTCCTCAAGGTCCTCGCGGACGAGAAGCACCCGGAGCACAAGGGCATGACCGAGTGGGCGAAGGAAATGGGCTGGAAGAAGGATTTCGACCTCGAGGAAACCAAGGAGCTGCTTGAGGAGGAATTCTACGTCGGGCGCGTTGAGTGGAACTACCGCCTCGGACTCGAACAGTAGCACGCATTCACATAAGAAAGGCAACAACATGCATCTCTTCCGCAACGATTACTCCGAGGGCGCCGCGCCCCAGATCCTCGAGGCGCTCGCGCGCACGAACGACGAGCAGTGTGTGGGTTACACCGAGGGCGACCCGCACTGCGAGCGGGCGCGCGAGCTTATCCGCACCGCCTGCGGGCGCGACGACGTGGACGTGGAGTTCTGCATCGGCGGGACCTCGACAAACATCGTGGGCGTGACAGGCATGTTGCGCGACTGGGAAGGCGTCATCTGCACCAAGGACGCCCACATCAACGTGCACGAGACGGGCGCTATCGCGGCCTGCGGGCGCACCGTCCTGGCCACGCAGGACGCCGACGGCTTCCTCTCTCCCGAGGCCGCGGAGCTCATGTACGTGAACCAGACCATGACCGGGCGCCACATGACGCTGCCCAAGATGATCTACATCACCAACGCGACCGAGTTCGGCGGGGTTTGGAGCCGCGAGCGCTTCGACGCCATCTGCGACTGGGCGCACGGCCGCGGCCTCAAGGTCTACGTGGACGGCGCCCGCATGGCCGCCGCGCTGACGTCGGAGGGAAACGACCTCACGCTGCCGCACCTAGCGGCCCGTGCCGACGCATTCTACCTGGGCGGCACCAAGAACGGCATGCTCTTCGGCGAGGCGATGGTCATCGCCGACCCCGAGCTCAAGCGCTCGTTCCCCTACCTCATCAAGGAGCGCGGCGGCCTCATGGCCAAGGGGCGCCTGCTCGGCGTGCAGTTCGAGGCCGCCTTCGAGCAGCCGGCCGACGGCGGCGAGGCGCTCTATTGGCGCCTGGCGCGCAACGCGAACGACTGCGCCCTGCGCCTGCGCGAGGGCCTGAACGCGCTCGGCTTCGAGTCGTACCTGCCGGCCAACACCAACCAGCAGTTCTTTGTGGTGGAGCGCGACGTGGCCGAGAAGTTCGAGCAAGCCGTGGGCTGCGAGACCTTCGCGCAGCTGCCGGACGGGCGCCGCGTCATCCGCTTCGTCACCTCGTGGGCGACACAGGCCGCCGACGTGGATGAGCTCCTCGCTTTCGCGAAGCAGCTTTAGGCGGGGCCGGGGCGCAGCCCCAAAGCCCCCAAAGCCCCCAGAGGGTCCTCTTTGCGATGCTGGAAAGAATACGCGACAAATCTGCCGGCAAGCTCAGGTTAGACAAGTAGCAACAAAACCCGCAAGCCTTTGACCTGCGGGTTTTTCTTTTGAAGATTGCCCGACTACTTGGGCGGTTCGGTTTTGTCGGCAGAGGTGCGGCGATTTTTGAAAACGAATAGGCCAAACCGGTCGAGCACAACCCGACATCCCCGCTATTCGTCCCTCGGCCGGCGGCGCAGCTGCTTGACCTGCGACCGGAAGCGCTTGCTCGCGAGCCGCCGCTCCTTCGAGGCTCGCGTCGGCTTGGTCTTGTGGCGCACCTTGGGCGGCCTGCCGCGGCGCTCGAGCTCCTCGCGAATCTTCTGCAGGCAGATCTGGCGGTTGCGGTACTGGCTGCGCGACTCGCGGCTCACCACGACGATACCCGTGGGCACATGCGTCGTGCGCACGGCGGAGTCCGTCGTGTTCACGCCCTGCCCGCCGGGGCCCGTCGCGCGGAACACCTGCACCTCGCACTGCTCCGCCAGCTTCTCGAGCGGCAGGCGGGCGTACTCCGCGAACTCGCGATATGTCAAAGCCTCGTTATCCATGCGCACCATCCTACCCCTCCTCCGCCCTGTCGGCCCACGAGCAGCGTGGCCGGGAAGGCCCGCCCCCTTCTTCTCAGAATGAGTTCCGCAGAAAGGCCCCGATGGTATCGGGGCCTTTCGAGGACTGTTTGAAATTCTGAGAAGAAGGGGGCGGGCCTTCCCGGCCACCCTCCTGGCGTGAGCCTACGCGGACTTCATGATGACCGCGCGCACAATGCCCGCAGCGTCGTCGCACGCGTCGAGCACCTGCTCCATGCGGTCGAAGATGCGAAGCCAGGTGACCGCGTACTTGCCGCCGTGGCCCTCCTCCTCGTGGAAGAGGCGGCGCAGGCCGTTCTGGTAGACGGTGTCGCCCTGATCCTCGATGTCGCCCACGGAGATGGCCTTCTCCATGACGGGCTCCGGCTCCTTGTTGTAGTTGGGGAGGCGGTTGATCATCTCCTGGAGCTCCTTGACCGCGGTGACGGCGAGGTCGGCGGCCTGCTCGGCCTCGATGCGCATGTCCGTGATGTTGAAGAGGTCCATGCGCATGGTGACGCCGTACATGGAGTCGGTGATGTTGTCCATGGCAAGCGCCAGGGCAGAGATGTCCTCACGGTCGATCGGGGTGATGAACGAGGTGTAGAGCTTCTGCATGATCGTCTTCACGCGCTCGTCGCAGTTCGTCTCGTAGACCTTCATCTGCGGGATGCGGGACATGGAGTTCGGGAAGTCGTGGATGATGGCCGCGTACTCCTCGGAAGTCTCGACGATGAGGGCCGCGAAGTCCTTGAGCAGGGTGTAGAACTCGTCTTCTTTCTTGTTGCGTGCCATGGGTGGGCTCCTTGTCTATGAGGTCGTGTTCAGGGCGGAGACGTTCGGTTTAGAAGATCACGAGGAAGAGCTTGGCGAGCACGTAGCCGATGATGCCGCAGCCCGGGAAGGTGAAGATCCAGGTGAGGACCATCTCTTTGCAGACGCCCCAGTTGACCGAGCGGACGTCCTTGGCGGCGCCGGCGCCCATGATCGCGGCGGTCTTGGTGTGCGTGGTGGAGACGGGCAGGCCGGTCACGGTCGCGATGAAGAGGGACACGGTCGCCGAGATGGAGGCGGAGAAGCCCTGGTACTTGTCGAGCTGGACCATCTCCATGCCGACCTTCTTGATGATCTTCTTGCCGCCGATGGCCGTGCCGATGGCCATCACGCCGGCGCAGAGGATCTCGATCCACAGCGGGAAGCCGCCCATCTCGCCGACGGTCTTGCCCATAGAGAGGGCGACGGCGAGCATGGCGGTGGACATGAACTTCTGGCCGTCCTGCGCGCCGTGCATGAGGGCGACGCCCGCGGCGCCGGCGATCTGCATCTTGCCGAAGAAGTTGTTCGCGCGGCGGCGGTCGGCGTTCCTGCAGGCGATGGGGATGATCTTGGCGATGACCCAGCCGGCGATGTAGCCGAGGACGGTGGAGAGGACAAGGCCGTAGATGACCTTGACCCACTCGCCCATGTTCACGCCGTCGAGGCCGCCGGAGACGGCGAGCGCCGAGCCGGTGAGGCCGGCGATAAGGGCGTGGGACTCGGAGGTCGGGATGCCGAAGACCCAGGCCGCGACGCCCCAGGCGACGATGCCGACCGTGGAGGCGGCCAGCGCGATCATCGCGAGGTGCGAGTCGCCGCCGAAGTCCACCATGCCGGAGATGGTGTCGGCGACGGCCGTCGAGATGAAGGTCATCGCCACCAGGCCGATGAAGTTGCAGATAACAGACATCAGGATCGCGTCGTCGATGTCCATCGAGCGGGTGCCCACGACCTCGGCGATGGCGTTCGCGGCGTCGGTGGCGCCGTTCACGAAGATGGTGCCCAAAACGAGCACCATCACCAGCACAAGGAAGGGGTCGGAGGCCAGAAGGCCGAAGAATTGACCGAGGGTAATCAAGTGCACTCTTTTCCACACATGCGCGAAAATCCGATGCGCCCCAGTACTGTCATGCTTGTGTAAGCACCGGATAAGAATAGCGTAAAGAGCAGGTTTCAAGGCGCAAAGTAAGGTACCGGGACGTTATGTAAGGCGAAGGCTTACATTCAGCTTACATTCGACGGGGCAAGAAGTGCGCACCGGGGCCGCCCCCCGCCCGCACCCGGCAAAGCAAACCCTCTATACTCGTCTGCGACCAAAACGAGGCGATTCGGGAGGCACGAGTGGCAGGCAGGCGCGCGGCAAGAGACCCCCGCATAGAGGAGCTTCGCCTCGTGGCCGCCCTCGGCATCGCCGTGTTCCACACGTTCATGCCCTGGTTCGACGCCATGACGAGCCTCGACGCGACGGCTGCCTCGCTCTCGTCGCAACCGGCCGCGGCCGCCGCGCTCGGCATATCCGAGCTGCTCGGCGCTTACGGCAACAACGTCTTCTTCCTTATCTCCGGCCTCTTCCTGGTGCCCGCGGCGGCAAAGGCGAGCGGAGAGAAGGGCTACTGGGGGGCCCAGGCGAGAAAGACCGCCCGGCGCGGCGGGTCGCTCCTGGCCACCGTCGCGTTCTACGCGGCGATCGCGCTCTTCGTGAGCGTGTGCGTCGTCCCCATAGAGGACGTCGCCGTCGGCAAGGTCGGCTGGCTCACGTCCGGCCTCGAGTTCATCTGGGTCTACCTGGCCCTCACGGCGCTTGCGCCCGTCATCGGCTGGGCATGGCGGCGACTCAAGCGGCGCCGAGCGGCGCTCGGCGTGCTTCTCGCCGCGGTGTTTGCGGTGAACGCCTACATCGCGTTCTGCTCGCAGGTCCCCGACGACGCCGGCTTCCTCGACTGGCGCAAGCTCATGAGCGCCGTGACCTACTTCGCGGCCTTTGTCACGGGGGCTTACCTGGGCGAGAAGCGCCTGAGCCGCAGGAAATCGGGGGCGGCGCTGGGAATCGCCGCGGCCGTGGCCGTGGCGATCGAGCTCGCCTGCACGCTCTCGGGCGAGCTCGACCTTATGTGGAGCCTCTCGTACAAGTCGACGTCGCTCATCTCGTTCGCGCTCGCGGCGGCCTCGGTGGCGTTCGCGCGATCGGGCGCGGAGCACGGCGGGGCGGGAAACCCAGCCGCAGGCGCGACGGGAACGGGCGCGCAGGCCCCCGACACGCACGGGCAAGGCGCCCTCGCCCGTCTCGCCGTTGCGGCGGCGCCCGGAATCCTCGGCTTCTATATCGCGCAGTCGCATTTCTCGTCGGTGTGGTGGCCCGTCTTCACGGACCTCACGGGGCAGGCCCTCGACGCGCACGGCGCCGGCGCCTTCTTCGCGGCCGGGCTCGCGCTCAGCCTGGCGCTTCTCGCCTCGTTGCTCGCGTTCGACCGGCTCGTGCGCGCGCGTCTCTTCCGCAGGCTCGGCCTCGCGTAAACGACCCGCGGCGGGGTCGGCGCCGGCGACCGGCGAATCGCCTCGAGGTGGTACCGGCGGGCGGCGAATCGCCCCGAGGTGGTGCCGGCGGGCCGCGAATCGCCCCGAGGTGGTGTGGTCAACCGGCGAATCGTCTCGAGGTGGCGCCACCTCGAGACAAAAAGAGCCGAGGTGGCGCCGTAAAACACCACCTCGGCAAGTTTCGACCGCCGCGACGCGGCATTCGGGCGAAGAGGGCCCCTCCCCTACGCGCTCTTCTTCGCCCCCGGACGGGGCAGGCGCTTCTTCGCGCCCGCGAAGGCTCCCGCCGGGAGCGAGATCTCGAAGCCGAGAAGCACGTTGATGAGCCACACGAAGAAGACCAGGACCAGGATCGGGATCACGCAGCAGGTGACGATCATGACGGCGAACGCCTCGACGAGGCTCGACACCCACGACTTCGCGGTATCGAGAACCCCGGTGACGCCGGAGGTGACGCCCTCGACGGCGCTGGAGGCGGCGTCCGCGGCGTCGCTCGCGAGGTTGCCGGCCCAGTCGACGAACTGGTCCCACATGTTGTCGGAGCTGCCGGGGGTCGACTGAGCCGAGGAATCCTGCGACGCGTCGCCCGAGGCGGCCGCGCTATCGCTCGCCGACCCGCTCGTCTGCGCGCCGGAGTCGATCTGCGCGGCGACCCCGGAAGCGTCGTAGGCGTAGGTCTGCTCGATCATGCCCGACACAAACACGCTCAGGGGAATCACAACGCAGAGCGCGACGGCGAACAGCGCGAGCCGGATGGCCACCGAGAGCGACTTGGCGCGCAGCGGGGAGTCCGGACGCAACCACACGAAGGCGATCGCGGACGCAAACGCGATCGGCGCCACCAGGCGGCACGCCGCGAGCCCCAGGATGGTAAGAAGGTACTTCTCAAGGTAAATGGCGCCGAGAACGATGGCGAAGTCGGCGGCGAGGTCCACGAGCTTATCGGCGATGGGGCTGCCGACGTCGCCCGGCAGCAGCGTGATGGCCACCGAGGCGGCCGTCGACGAGGCGATGAGCGCGGTCACGTTGCCCGCCTTGGCGTCGAGCTGCTCGATGCTCGCGGCGTGCGTCTGGGTCGACGAGACGAACTCCGCCACCGGAAAGAAGCAGATAAGGGCGAGGACCACGCAAACGACGGTCGCGACGATGCTCGTGAGCCTCGAGAAGCCCTCGGGCGCGACCTCGGCCAGCGCCGTATCGGAGAGCACGCGGGCGGCGCCGTCGACCGCGCTGTTATTGTCGTCCCCGCGGGGAACGATGCCGTTCTCGTTTTCCATGTTCAGGTCCTTCCCACGTATCGAGCCGGGCGTTTATCCCCAGCTGAGCATGCGTGCCGCAGTGCCGTATATCTAGCCCTTGAAATGCTTGCCGCCGGGGCGCTTCGCCGGCGCCGGCGAGGACGCGGCCGCGGAAGACCCCGCGGGCTCCCACGCGTCGTCCTCGAACCCGAAGCCCGCCTGCGCGCCGGCCTCGTCCCACGGCTGCCCGGCGACCACGCCGCCCGCCGCCTCGTCGCGACGCCCCCGCGCCCGGCGCACGAGCAGGACGACGATCGCCACGACGAGCACGAGCACGGCCGCGGTCGCCGCCACGTGCAGCGGGTCGCGCAGCCAGCTCTTCGCGAAGAGCACGGCCGACCAGCTCATGGCCTTCTCGGTGGCCACCGGCACGCTGCCGAGATAGCGCCCCTGGTAGCTGACGCTCGCCTCGCCGAGCGGGGTCTTCTCCTCGACCGGGGCGGCGAGCGACGTCGGCAGGTCGACGGAGACGTCGAGGTCGGAGAGCCCGACGCCGGCCGGCACGAACGCCGTGACGCCCACGGTCGAGACGGCGGCGACCGACGTGCCGTCCTCCGAGAGCGTGACGCCCACGCGCCCGAGCTCGTCGCCCGCCGAGACGACCTCGCAGGTCTGCCAAGCGTCGAAACCCCATTCGAGCAGGTCGCGCATGCCGTAGAAGTTGGAGGTCGGCTCCCCGTACGCGGCGTCGTTCTGGCCGCCGAGGGTCACCGCGACCAGGTGCCTGCCGTCCTTCTCGGCCGCAATGGTCAGGCACTTGCCGGCCTCGTCCGTGTAGCCCGTCTTGCCCACGATGTCGACGCCCTCCATGTAGGCGTCGCTCGAGGGCTCGATGAGGTAGTCGGTCGTCTCGAGCGTGCGCTCGACGTTCTTGTTCGTGGCGGGCAGGACCCACTCGGAGCTCCCGGCGATCTCGCAGAACGTCGGCTGCTGCAGCGCCGCCTCGAAGATGCGCGCCAGGTCGCGCGCCGTGGTGTAGTGGTCGTCCTCGTGCAGGCCGCACGGCGTGGAGAAGTGCGTGCCCGTGCAGCCGAGCTCGGCGGCCTTGGCGTTCATCATGGTGATGAAGTTCTGCCAGGTGCCGCCCACGTAGCGCGCGAGCACGTAGGCCGCGTCGTTGCCGGACGGGATGAGCATGCAGGCCAGGAGGTTGCGCACGGAGATCTGCTCGTCGACCAGAAGGCCGCTCATCATGCTCTCCTCGCCGAGCATCTCGAGGTCGCTCGACTGGACGGTGACGACGTCGTCCAGCTTCGCGTGCTCGAGCACGACGAGGGCCGTCATGACCTTGGTCGTGGACGCGGGGTAGGCCTTCTCGTCGGCGTTGCTCGCGTAGAGGACCTCGCCGTTGTCCTGGTCGATGAGGATGGCGGCCGTCGTGTGCGTGTCCGGGGCCTCGGTCGGGTTGTAGAGCGCCTCGCCGTCGGCCGATATGGCGAGGCCTGTGGCGTCCCAAGCAAGGGCCGGGACGGCGAGCGTCGGGGTGAGCGCGCAGCTCAGCGCCACGAGGGCGCAGAGAAGCACGCGGGCTGTTCTTTTGCGGTTCAAAGAGGTCAAGGGCCCTTCTTCCTAACGGGGCTTTCGGTCGCTTTGAGTCTAGCCCAATTAAGGGCCGGGGCACGAGGGCCGCGGCCGCGCTCAACCAAGGCACCACGCGGCGGGGCCGCTGCGCCCCCCGAGGCAACGGACTGCCCCCGAGGCAACGGCCCCTCCACCGAAGCAACGCCGCGCTCTCCGAGGCAACGCCTTCTTCCCCGAAACAAAGAAACCCCCGCGGCGCGAGAGGGGGAACTCGCGCCGCGGGGCGATTGCGACGTTTCGGCCATGCGGCCAGGGACAAGCAGAGCCGGGCCCTAGCCCTCGGCCTTCTTCAGGCGCTCGTAGACGTCGATGAAGTCCTCGGCGATGATGCGGAAGGACTCGGCGCCCATGAGCTGGTCCTCGGCGTGCATAAGCAGCATCGAGAAGTCCACGGACCTGCCGCCGGCGTCGTTGGCCAGCAGCTGCAGGTGCACGTTGTGGCCCTCGACGTAGGCCTCGGAGCCCTGCTCGATCATCTGGCGGGCGGCCTCGAAGTCGCCCTCCTTGGCCTTGGAGATGGAGTCGATGTACATCGACTTGGCCATCCCGACGTTGGCGATGATCTGGAAGCAGACCTCCTCCATGTCGAGCGGCTGCTCGGCGGTGTTCTCGTCAGCCATGGTTACTCCCCGATGAGCGCGAGCGCGTCGGCCAGGATCTTCTTCGCGTTCATGCGGCCGTAGTCGACCATGGCGATGACGGCGACGGGCTTGCCGCCGGCCGCGGCCTCGGCGTCCTTCTTCGCATACGCGATCTGCGGGCCGAGGAGAAGCACGTCGGCGGAGTCGACCTTCTCGAGCGCCTTGTTGAGCGGGTTGGCCTGGATGGTCACCTCGAGCCCCTGGGCCTTGGCCTCGGCCTGCATCTTCTGGACGAGCAGGCTGGTGGACATGCCGGCGTTGCATGCGAGCAGGATGTTCTTCATTTCAAGCCCCTTTCTGTGGGACGTGCCTTGCGTGCAAGGTTAGCGGTTGTGGCGGGCCTCAGGCTCTGGCAAGCCCGGGGCCCGCCGGGAAAGACAGGACGATCGAAGCCTTCGGGCCCTCGGCCGCGCTACTCCTCGACGGCGCCCTCGAGCTCGGCCTGCTTGGCGGCAACGCGCTCAGAGACCTTCATGAAGGGCAGGTAGATGGCCATGGCAAGGGCGATCTCGATGACCTGCCAGATGGCCGCGCGGAAGTCGCCGCCGGTGGTCAGGAAGGCGGAGATGACGGCCGGGGTGGTCCAGGGCACCTGGACGACGCAGGGGCTGATGATGCCCGCGCAGGTAAGGCCGTAGGTCGCGGCGATGAGCAGGTCGGGGACGAGCACGAACGGGACCATCAGCGGGAGGTTGAAGACGATCGGGTAGCCGTAGATGACGGGCTCGTTGATGTTGAAGATACCGGGCAGGATGGCCATCTTCGCGACGGTCTTGGAGGTCTTGCTCTTGGAGAAGAGGAGCGTGTCGAGCAGCAGCGCGAGGGTGCAGCCGGAGCCGCCGATAAGGGCGAAGCTGTTGACGATCTGCATGTTCATGTAGTGGTCGGCGGGGATCGGCTGGCCGGCGGCGAAGGTGGCCATGTTGTCGACGATGAGCATGGTCAGGATCGGCTCAGCGAGGACGCCGGAGATGGTGGACTGGTGGATGCCGAGGCAGAAGAGCAGGTTCGCCAGGGTGTAGATGAGCACGACCGCCCACGGGCCGGCGTTCATGATGCCCTTGAGCGGGCTGGAGATGCAGGTGGAGATGATGGTCATGAGGTCGGTGCCGGCGGCGGCGAGCACGGCGGAGACGAGGCCGCAGACCGAGAGGGTGATGAGCATCGGGATCATGACGTTGAAGGACTCGGCGACCGCGGGAGGAACGCCCTCGCCCAGGTTGACCTTGAGCTTATCGACGCCGGAGACCTTGATGAAGAGCGTGACGGCAAGAAGCCCGACGATGATGGCTCCGAACAGGCCGTTCGTGCCGGTGTTGGTGGTGGAGAGCACGCCGGAGGCCTCGACGCCGGTGAGGGCGTAGCCGTCGGGGAGCTTGACGCCCAGGTCGGCGACCGCGTAGCTCATGGAGTCGGCGAGCTTGTCGTCGGCGTTGGTGGCCACGAGGATGCTCCCGAGGGTGGCGGTCACGGCCTGCGGCATCATGATGATGAACGAGGAGATGCCCACGACCACGCACGCGATCGCGTTCTCGAAGCGCTTGTTGACGGCCAGGCAGTAGCCGATGAGGCCGGCGAGGATAAGCGCGCAGGAGGACAGCGTGCCCAGCGTGACCGCCGAGCCCCAGCCCTGGACCGCGGCGAGCTCGGCCGAGCCGTCGGCGAAGATGAGCGGGAACACGACGTTGTTGATCAGGACGGCGATGCCGGCCAGGATGTAGAGCGGCGTGATCGTGGCGAACGCGTCGCGCAGGGTGCGCAGGTGGACCTGGTTGCCAACCTTCGCGGAGACTTCGGCGAACTTATCGAGAAACGCCTGTCCCTTTCCTTCAGCCATTTCCTTACTTCCCTTCTTCCACGGTGAGGGTATGCGTTTTGGCTACTTCCCTCAACCAATGAGCGGACTTCTTCAGGCGGCGCTTGTAGCCGTCCTCAAGGTCGACCTCCACGAAGCCGTAGCGGTTCTTGAAGGCGTTGGACCAGGACCAGTTGTCCACGACGGCCCAGTAGTGGTAGCCGACGAGGTTCGCGCCGTCGGCGATGGCGCGGGCGATCCAGGCGAGGTGCTCGGAGACGAACTCGATGCGGTAGTCGTCCTGGATCGCGCCCGTCTCGGCGTCGCGGAAATCCCACTCGTGCTCGACGCCCATGCCGTTCTCGGACACGAAGAACTCGAGGTCGGGGTACTCGCGCTTGAGCTTCATGCCGAAGTCGTAGATGCCCTTGGGGTAGATCTCCCAGCCGCGGCTCTCGTTCATCTTCGCCTCGGGCCACACATAGGGCTCGGCGAAGACGGGGCATCCGGACTCGTCGACCTCGCGGGAGGGCGCCTGGACGCGCTCGGGGTGGTAGTAGTTGCACCCGAGCCAGTCGACCTTGCCCTGGGCGAGGATCTCCTTGTCGCCGGGGCGGATCGGAAGCTCCACGCCGCGCGCGGCGAGCGAGTCGAGGACGTCGGCGGGCAGCTCGCCCTTGGTCACGAGGTCGAGCCACCAGCGGTTGTTGATGCCGTCGGTCATGCGCACGGCCTCGAGGTCGGCCTCGCTCGGGTCCTCGCGGGTGTAGGGCGGGGTGAAGCAGTTGATGAGGCCGATGCGGGAGTCCTCGCGCATGAGGCCGGCCGCCTTGGCGCGGCGATAGGCCGCCACGGCCAGGCCGTGCGCGACAGAGATGTTGTACTGCACGGCCTTCGCGCGGTTGAAGTTGCGCAGCCTCGGGTACCAGACGCCGTGCTCATAACGCTGGTCGGGCTCGACGATGGGCTCGTTGAAAGTGAACCAGCAGCGGATCTCCTTGCCGAAGCACGCGAAGGCCTTGGCGGCGTAGTTGGCGTACGCCTCAACGACCTCGCGGTTCTCCCAGCCGCCGCGGCGGAAAAGATAGGCCGGCATGTCGAAGTGGTACAGGTTCACGAAGCACTCGAGGCCCGCGGCCTCGGCGTCGGCGAAGAGCTCGTGGTAGTACTTCTCGCCCTCAGGGTTGACGTTGCCGTCCTCGTCGAGCAGGCGGCTCCACTGAATCGAGGTGCGGAAGCTCGTGAGGCCGAGGTCCTTGAAGATCTGGAAGTCCTCGTTGTGGCGACGGGTGAAGTCGTTGCCGCCGTAGGAGCCGACGCGGTTGTGGAACGCGTCGAGCTCGAGGTTGCTCCAGAGGTCCCACAGGTTCTCGAGCTTGCCGCCGCTTTGCCACTCCCCTTCCGTCTGGGGGCCGGACATCGCCGCGCCGAAGAAGAAATCCTTCGGGAGCGTGAGCTGCTCCATCGATCCTCCTTTCCTTGTTGCTGCGCGAGCCGCCCGGCCCGCGCATGGTGTGGCAGTTTCTGGCATTTCTGATTGGCCAACCTGACATGTCTGGTTTATAGGTTAGGCATGCACACTGTTTCTTCAAGACCTATTTTCTTCTTCCTGCCGAGTGGTATGATTTTGCCGATGAGCGGTCATCGCCCCCGTTCGGAGACTATGCTCTGTCTCGGACGCGCGGCCGCGCCTGCTCGCGCCGAACCATAGAGAGGAGCAGCCCATGGCAAAGATGAAGTACGAGCTCGTGGCGGACGACCTGATCCGCGCGATCAAGAACGGGCAGTACAAGCCCAGCGAGCAGCTCCCCAGCATCGAGGCCCTGTGCTCCATGTACGAGGTCAGCAAGATGACCATAAAGAAGTCCCTCGATGTCCTGCAGGCCGGCGGCTACATCACCCGCCGCCGCGGCTCGGGCTCCTTCGTCAAGAACGTGCAGTCGCCCATCCACGAAGCCGTCGCCTTCGAGACGAGCGGCCAGATGAGCGGCCTCACGGCCGAGCGGCGCGCGACCGGCGACAAGATCACGACCGAGGTGCAGCTCTTCACCATCGAGATGCCCCCGCCCGAGGTCGCCCACATGCTCGCCATCGAGCTCGACGAGTTCGTCTACCACATCGTCCGCGTGCGCTTCTCGAACGACCGACCGCACGCCGTCGAGTACACCTACATGCCCATCGAGCTCATCCCCAACCTGCGGCGCAAGAACGCCGAGGGTTCCATCTACAGCTACGTCGAGGGCGACCTGCGGCTCAAGATCGCGAGCGCCCACCGCATTGTCCGGGCGGTTCTTCCCACCGAAGACGAGCAGTCGTGGATGGGCGTCGGCCCGCACGACCCGCTGCTCGAGGTCGAGCAGGTCGCCTTCCTCGACGACGGCACCCCGTTCGAGTACTCCTTCAGCCGCCATCCCAACGGCTACGAGTTCCGCACCATCAGCACCAAATAACCGCTGGTAGCCCTGCGCGGGGAGGGTTCTTGTCCCCATGCTCAAACAGTCCTGTTCGCACGAACGCGACATTAAGTCGCGTTCGGCTCATGCGGAACTGCGCTGGGAACAAGAACCCTCCCCACGTAGGGCCAACGGCCATGTACTTCTTTATAAGAAGAAAGGACGTACCATGAAGATCGGAGCGCTAGAGGCAGGCGGCACGAAGATGGTGTGCGCGGTCGGCGACGAGACGGGGGCGATATTCGAGCGGGAGTCGTTCCCAACGCTCACGCCCGACGAGACCCTGCCGGTGCTGACCGGGTGGTTCGCCGAGCGCGGCGTCGAGGCGCTGGGCATCGGAGCGTTCGGCCCCACCGGCGTCGACCCGGCAGCGGCGACCTTTGGCGACATCCTGGAGACGCCCAAAGTCGCATGGCGCGGCTGCCATCTGCGGCAGGCCTTCGTCGACGCGCTCGGCGTGCCCGTGGGTTACGACACGGACGTCAACGTCGCCTGCCTGGGTGAGGCGACGTTCGGCGACTCGAAGGGCATGAGCGACCTCGTCTACGTGACCATCGGCACCGGCGTGGGCGCGGGCGTGATCCTCGGCGGGCGGCTGCTGCACGGCATGCTCCACCCCGAGGCGGGCCATATGCTCGTCACGCGCGTGGCGGGAGACAACGGCCCCTGCCACTGCCCGAGCCATGCCTGCTGCCTCGAGGGCATGGCCGCCGGCCCCTCCATCCAGGAGCGTTGGGGCAAGCCGGCCGTCGAGCTGGCCGCCAATCCCGAGGTCTGGGAGATCGAGGCCGACTACCTGGCCCAGATGTGCGCGAACCTCGTGCTCGTCTACTCGCCGAGGCGCATCATTCTGGGCGGAGGCGTCATGCACCAGGAGCAGCTCTATCCTCTCGTGCGCACAAAGACCCTCGATTACCTGGGCGGATACATCACCGCGCCCGAGCTTTCCGACATCGACTCCTACATCGTCGCGCCGAGCCTGAACGACAACCAGGGGGCCATGGGCGCGCTCGAGCTGGGGCGCCGCGCGCTTCTCGCCGAGGCGTAGGGCACAGACGGCGCATGTCGCGGGGTCGCAACGTAAACTAGACGTGTAGTCGCATTGCATGGCATGGCAGTCAGCAAGATTAGGGAGTAGCAATGTCGCAGCATATCCATGAGTTGATTTTCCTCGAGCCGGTGTTCCACGAGAAGATCTGGGGAGGCAGGGAGCTCGCCGACGAGTGGGGCTACCGGATTCCCGACGGCGCGATCGGCGAGTGCTGGGCCATCTCGGCCCACCCGAACGGCGACTGCCGCGTGCGCGGCGGGGCCTTCGGCGGCAAGTTCCTCTCCGAGGTCTGGGACGAGAACCGCGACGTCTTCGGCGCGGTGCCCGACGGGCGCGGCGGCGAGGCGACCGAGTTCCCGCTGCTCATCAAGATCCTCGACGCCAAGGACGACCTCTCCGTGCAGGTTCACCCCGACGACGCCTACGCCGCCGAGCACGAGAACGGCTCGCTGGGAAAGAAGGAGTGCTGGTACGTCCTCGGCTGCGAGGAGGGGGGCACCATCATCGTCGGGCAGCGCGCGAAGGACGCCGCCGAGTTCCGGCAGATGGTCGACGAGGGCCGCTGGTCCGAGCTCCTGAACGAGGTCCCCATCCACAAGGGCGACTTCTTCCAGATCGACCCGGGCACCATCCACGCCATCAAGGGCGGCACCGTCATCCTCGAGACCCAGCAGTCCAGCGACGTCACCTACCGCGTCTACGACTACGACCGCAAGCAGGCCGACGGCACGACGCGCCCGCTCCACATCGAGCAGAGCGTCGAGTGCGTCGACTTCGGCGCGGCGCCCATCGAGTCCGGCGCGGTCACGACGCCCGTTATCGGCGGCATCCAGCACCTGGCGGACACCGACCGCTACATCGTCGACCTCGTCACGGTCGACGGCGAGAAGGTCTTCTCGGCCATACCGACGTTCCGCTGCGTGAGCGTCATCGAGGGCGAGGGGACCGTCGGCGGCGAGCCTGTGAAGAAGGGCGACCACTTCATCATCCCGGCCGCCTACGGCGACGTCGACTGCGCGGGCACGATGAGGCTCATCGTGAGCCGCGTCCCCACGGCGCTCTAGCGCCGGATGCGCTTCTCGGCACGCTCGCTTGAAACAGCGCCCGCGACTCCTTCGAGCCGCGGGCGCTTTCGTGCTCACAGATAAACGCTAGAGAAAACGGTACTGAACGGCGCGGACGCCCCAGTCGTCGGCGCTCGAGAAGCCGAACGCCTGCCAGCAGCCGCCGGCGAGGTCCAGAACGCGGCCGTAGCTCGCGAAGCCGCCCGTGTCGGTGACGGTGGCGGTGATGGTCTTGCCGGCATAGCGAATCTGGACCGTGCGGCCCAGCAGGTAGCTCTGGCTCGCGGGGACGGCGACCGTCATGGAGTCGTGCGTAAGGGGTATGCCGGATGCCGTGGCGGTTCCGCCCGTGTTGTCCTCGATGTCGTAGGCCGACGCGATGCCGCTCATCCACTCGCCGTCGGTCTCGACCTCCTGGGTGCTCGACGACGAGGAGCTCCCGCCGGAGCCGGCAGAGCCCGAGCTGCCCGAGGAGGAGCCCGTGCCCGACGAGGCATTGTCGGCGGAACCCGAGGCGGAGCCCGAGCCGGAAGACTCCTGCGACCCGCCCTGCGCGGCGGCGTCCGCGCTCGCCTGCGCCTGGGCATCGGCCGCGTCCTGCGCCGCCTGGGCCTCCGCTGCGGCCTGGGCCTCGGCTGCGGCGGCCTCGGCTGCGGCCTTCTCGGCCGCCGCCTGCTCGGCCGCGAGCTGCGCCTCGTACTGCGCGCGCGCCTCGTTCGCCTGGCTCAGCGACTCGAGCGCGCTCGAGAGCTCCTCGTCCACCTGGGCCTTCTCGGACGCGAGCGAGCTTCTCGTCTGCGCGAGCTCGTCGCTTGCCGAGACGAGCCCGTCGATGACCGCGTTGTTGTGCGAGACGATGCTCGAGAAGTACTGCGCGGTCGAGACGACCTCCTCGAAGCTCTCGCTCGAGAGCAGCAGCTCGAGGAGCTCGGCGGTGTTCGCCTGCAGCTTGTACATGGAGCGGATCGACTTCGAGGCGGCCTCGCGCTTGTCGGGGAGCTCGTCCTCGATCTGCGCGATGCGCTCCTCGTTGGCGGCGATGAGGTCCTGGAGCTCGTTGGCCCTCGTGGTGGCGTCGTCGAACGCCGCGCTGGAGGAAGCGATCTGCTCCTGCAGCTCGCTCAAGGTCGTCGCCCGGGCAACGGCGGGCGAAAGGGAAAGAAACCCGGGCAGGGCCAGCGCCGCCGCAAGGGCGACCGACCCCGCCGCGCGCGCAGGGCTCGTCGGCCGAGCCGCGCAGACGCGCTTCTTTCCACGTGAGCGAGCCATTAAATCGAGTTCATCTCGGAGAGGACGGAGGCGTACCAGTTCTCCCAGGTGGGCGGGCAGTACTTCTGCGCCGCGGAGACGGAGAGCTGCCCGCCGTAGCCGGCGGCGAGGCCGGCGACGTGGTCGTAGATGGCGGACTCCCAGCTATCCCAGCTGGAGGAGCCCCAGCCCCAGGCGTTGTGCGACTTGAAGCACACGGCGCCCTTGGAGCTCTCGACGCAGCTGATGGCCGGCGAGAAGCGCGGGTCGACGCCGTAGGTCCACGCGGCCTCGGCGAAGGTCTTGCCGTAGCCGGCGAGGGGGGACCCTTCCAGATAGGCGTCGATGCGCGGCGCCCAGTTGTTGACGAAGGTGTCCTTCTCGGACCACACGACGGAATCGCCGCTGGAATCGGTGTTCTCGGGCACCTTGACCTCGGACTCGTTGCCGGAGCTCGTGGTAAAGGTCGCGCTCTGCTGGGCGGCGGCCTCCTCGGCGGCCTTCTGCGCGGCCTCGATCGCGGCCTGGGCCGCGGCGGCCTCCTCGGCGGCCTGCTTGGCGCGCTCCTCCTGGACGGCCTGCCGCGCGGAGACGGCGTCGTCCATGGCGCTCTTGGCGGCGTCGGCGTCGGACTCGGCCTGCGCCTTCTCCGAGGCCAGGGCGCTTCTTGCCTGGTCGAGCTCCTCGGTCAGGGAGAGAAGCTCGTTCACGGCGTCGTTGTTGCGGGAGGTGACGGCGTCGAGGTAGCGGGCGTTGGTGATGACGTCGTTGAAGTCGTCGCTGGAAAGAAGGAGCTCGATGATGCCGCCGGCGCCCTGGTTCATCTTGTAGAGGGTGCGGACGGCCTCGGAGGCGGCGCGCTTCTTCTGCGGGAGCTCGGCCTCGATCTCGGAGATGCGCTGCTCGTTGGCCTCGATCTTCTGCTGGAGCTCCTCGACGCGCTGGGCCGCCTCGTCGTAGGTGGCGGCGCTGTCCTCGATGCGCTGCTGGAGGGTGTCGAGCGAGTCGGCGTAAGCGATTTCGGGCGCGGCCAGGGCGGCGGCGCCCGTGGAGGCGGCGACCGCGAAAGCCAGCGGCAGGGCCAGGAGTCGTGCGTGAGACATGCTGCGGACGTCTATCAAGCGGCGGACCTTTGCTCTTCGGGGCCCCGGATTGCGCCGGGCGTGCGTCATAAACGAGAAAACATTCTAGCCCAGCTTGAGGGTTCTCACTATTCCTACACTGCCTAGCGGCGGCGGTCGGGCCGTGGCCGCGGCGACCGACGTGGTTTTTCGCTGTCTATGCCGACGCCCCCGGCCTCGGCCCGCGCGGGCTGCGGCACAGTGTATGGGCACACGACACAAGGGGGATTTAAGCGTGGAGAACGCAATCGAATTCATAGAGCTGCTCAAGGCCGCCGTCTTCGGCGTCGTCGAGGGCATAACCGAGTGGCTGCCCATCTCGTCCACCGGGCACATGCTGCTGCTCAACCAGTTCCTGACCATGAACGTCTCGACCGACTTCTGGGACATGTTCCTGGTCGTGATCCAGCTCGGCGCCATCCTCGCCGTCTGCGCGATCTTCTTCCGCCAGCTCAACCCCTTCTCCCCGTCCAAGAACGCCTTCGAGAAGCGCAAGACCTGGGAGCTGTGGGGCAAGACCGTCGTGGCCTGCGTCCCGGCGGCCGTCATCGGCATCCCGCTCGACGACTGGATGGAGGAGCACCTGGGGAGCCCGTTCGTCATCGCCGCGGCGCTCATCGTCTACGGCATCGCGTTTATCGTCATCGAGAACGCGCGCGAGGAGAAGGCCTCCCTGGCGCTGCCCGGCGCCGGCTCCGGCCCGCTGCGCCCCGCGCCCAAGCACTTCGCCGTCACCGCCTCGACCGCGGAGATCGCGACCCGCTCCGAGCTCGCCGACGAGGACGCGCGCATCCAGAGCGTCCACGAGATCGACTGGAAGACGGCCATCGGCATCGGCTGCTTCCAGGTGCTCTCCATCGTGCCGGGCACTTCTCGCTCGGGCTCGACCATCATCGGCGGCCTGCTTCTGGGCTGCTCGCGCACCGCGGTGGCGGAGTTCACGTTCTACCTGGCCATCCCCGTGATGGCGGGCGCCTCGGGCCTGCGCCTGGTCAAGTACTTCCTCAAGGGCAACGCCTTCTCCGCCAACGAGACGGCCATCCTGCTCGTGGGCTGCGCCGTCGCCTTCGCGGTGTCGCTGCTCGTGATCCGCTTCCTCATGGGCTTTATCCGCAAGCACGATTTCAAGCCGTTCGGCTGGTACCGCATCGCCCTCGGAATCGCCGTGGTCGCGTACTTCGGCTTGAAGCTGCTGGCGTAGCGAGGGGCCAAGAACCAACGGCACAGAGGCGCCCGGCACCGTCGTCTTCGCGATGGTGCCGGGCGCCGTCGTTCGGGCGCCGTTGCCGCGTCAGACCGCGCTCAGCCCGCCTTCCTCGCGCATGAGCCCGAACGCCGCGCCGAGGTCCTCCGCCCCGAGCTTCTTGACGCCGCGGGCCCTGTAGGCCGACACCGTCGCGACAGAGATGCCCAGCGACTCGGCGATGGCGGCCCGGCCCATCTTCTTTGCCGAGAGGATCAGCACGCTCGCCTCGAGCTCGGATAGCCCCCGGCCGCGCAGGTACGACTTGCAGCGCGCCTCGCCGACCAGGACGGCGTCGGAGAGGTCCTTCTCCGCGAGCCTCCTGTCGATGCCCAGCGTCGCGACGGCAAGAAGCCCGGCAAGCGGCAGCGCGAGCTGTGGCCACGCATCCGCCGTCTGCAGACCGTACGGGCCCGCCTGCACCGTCAGCAGCCCGGCCACGCCGCAGGCCATCGCCGTCAAGGCGCGGGCCGAGCCGTCGCGCGCCGCGCCAAAGACCCAGACCAGGGACAGAAACGTCGCCGCAGGCGCGGCCAGGGCCCGCCACCCGAACAGCGGCGGCAGCTGCGGCGAGACGGCCGCCCCGACGCAGGCGCAGGCGCATCCGGCGACGAACTGCGGCTCGAAGCCTGCGCAGGCGCCCTTGCCCCGCCCAAGGCCTTCTTGCCCCTGGGCGCGCACGAGGCCGGAAGCGCCCCTCAAGATCAGCAGCACGGACACGGCGAGAAGGACGAGCCGCTGCGCCGGCAGCGGAACCGCCGAGCGCAGGAGCGCGACGAGCAACAGCAGGGCCGCGGTCCCGATGGCCGCGCGGAAGGCGACGGCTCGCCACGAGAGCGGGGTCGCCGACGCCCGCGGTCCGGCCCCCTGCCTCGCCTGCCCCGGCGTCCCGGCGCACGACCTTGCCGCGGCCAGGAGCTCCGCCCGGGAAGAGACGCCCAGCTTCTGGTACACCCGCGAGCGGTACGTCGCGACGGTCTGGGGCTTGACCCCCAGCTCGGCGGCAATGTCCGCGTCGCTTGCGCCCGCGAGCTCGGCCGCCGCGACCTGGGCCTCGCGAGACGAGAGCCCTTCCGCACCGGGGATGGCGTCGAGGCGCGAGGCCGCGCGCACGCCCTCGTCCGCGGCCTCTCCGCGCCCCTCGCCGCACGCCGGAGCCGCCCGCGCGCCCCGCCCCCAGGGCAGCGCGAGGGGAACGAAGGAAGCCACGGAGAGCGCGACGGAGGCCGGCAGCGCCCACGACGCCTCGGCGGCAGCGGTCGCCGACCCGCAGGCGATCGTGGCGGCGTCGGTCCCGATGAGGGCGCCGACCAGGAAGGCGAAGGCCCCGTTGGCGAAGGGCATTCCCGCCGCGAACCCCCGAGCCATGCCGAGCGCGGAGAGGACGGCGAGATACGCCCATCCCGCGACGCTTGCCGCGAGCGTCTCCTCACGCGCGCACCCGAGCTCGCCTAGGCATCGAAGCGCCAGGGCGCAGAGCGCGCCCGAGGCGGCGAGGCGCGCCGGCGCACGTCGGCGGTCGACGCAGGAAAGCCCTTCTCCCCCGCCCGACCGGGACAGGAGCGCGCAGAGCGCCAAGAGCCTCAGGGCGCGCCCGATAACCCTGAAGCCCGCGTTCACGCTGAGGTAGTTCCAGTCCACGAGCGTGCGCTGCATAGCGGCACAGGCGAGCTCGAAGGCTAGGCCGGCGACCAAGAGCGCCGCCGCCAAGGCCCCGCGGCATCGCGGCAGGCGGTTCGCGAACATCGCGTAGAGCGCGGCAAGGGCGCCGAGAAGAACCGGGAACGGGTACGCCACGTCCGGCAGGGAGACCACATAGGCCGTCGCCCTCGAGAAGTCCGGGACGCTCAGGGCGACCGCCGCGAAGAGCCAAGCGAGCGCCTTTACCGGTCCTTGCGCCTTCAACCTGCCGACGATCTTTTCCATGGGCTTCTCCCTGCTCGGCCGTCACCTAAGGCCAAGGTAGGGCACCGACGCGGCCTTGTCTGTAGTAAGGCTTATACAATGCCTGGATTCGCCGGAAAATCGGGCGACGGGGCCCGCCCCGCGTCGACCGGCCTCGCCGTCGCCGCCCGCAATCCGCGATTGCCCCGCCCGGCC
>CAVJHQ010000009.1:0-38949 GCA_963649365.1 Alloprevotella sp. | reverse complement strand
CCGTGCGGCGAGAAGACCTGCATTCCACGACGCCCCAAACCCAACAGACGCTCGATGCTCGAATTCTGTCGTGGCCATACATACGAAAACAGGCCACCGTCGAAACGATGGCCTGCGAATGTATGGTGGGCGTTACAAGATTTGAACTTGTGACCTCTTCCGTGTCAGGGAAGCGCTCTCCCCCTGAGCTAAACGCCCGAAGCTTGGGGTGCGCGTTGCGCGCGAGGAATAATATAACCAAGCGAGACGAACGGTGCAACCCCCAATTTGAAAAAAGTTTCGCGCGGCGCGGGCGACCCCACGAGACGGCCCCAAAACCGCCCGCCGAGCCACGCGCGGCAAGGCACAGCGGGGACCTCCGTCACACCCGCTCGATGGCGCACGTGTGCCGCTTGGTCTTCGGGTCGTACGCGATGCCGCAAAGAACGGAGCGCTTCTCACCGGACGTACCGCGGAACGCATCGACGTAGCCACGCTCACGGATCTGGGCCACCGCTTCGTTCGCGGACGCCCCCCACTTGAGCTCAACCACCACGCCCGGAATGTCTCCCGAGCTCTTGAGCGGAACCATGAGCAGGTCGGCATAGCCCTTGCCCGCAGGCGCCTCGCGCACCAGGCGGTAGCGCCGCATGGCCGAGTAGAACGCCAGCCGCAAAGTGCATGCGAGGTCTTCCTCGTGGTTGTAGGCGATGATGCTCGCCGCGTCGGCGCGCGCCTGCTCGACCCCGGCGGCCACCGCGGCCTCGTCCCCCGCGAGCAAGGCATCAAGGAGCTCCTCCGAGGCCCTGGTGCTTCGCGCCACCTCCGACCAGCCCTTGTCCGACGTCGCGTTGGCGTACTCGCCCGCGACCTCGCGGTTGGGAACGAACACCTCGCGCGTCGCCGCGTCGTATGCGAGATACCCTAGATGCGCGAGGAGCGTGAGCACGTCGTCGGCGCTGTTGAGCGTGGTCATGTCGTTGGAGTAGGTCCCCGTGTTCACCTCGACACGGCCGCCGCCCACGAGCTCGACCACCTTGGCATGGAGGCCGTCGAAGTCCATCTCTATGTATTTGCGCAGGGCCTCGAACGTCTCGGTCTGGGTCCAATAGCTCGAGAACTCCCCCGTCTGCATAGCGCGCACGACCGAGCGCGGCGCATAGACCTCGCCTGCGCCGGGAAGGCGATAGCCGTCATACCAGGCCTTGCATTCGTCGAAGTCGCGGCCCCACTCGCGGCACAGAGCGGCGACCTCGTCGGATGTGAACCCCGTGAAGGGCGCCATCTCGTGCGGCTCCAGCATGCTGAACTCGTCGAACATGTTCAGAGCCGAGTGCGTGCCGTACTTCTTGATGGGCAGGATGCCCGTCATGTATGCGAGGGCGACGAACGGCATATCCTTGAGCCAGCCGCGAAGAAAGTCGAGGTACTTCTTCTGAGCGTCGTGGTCTTCGGCGCTCTCGCGCATGATGCAGTCCCACTCGTCGATGACGACCACGAACTGGCGCCCGGTCTGGGCGTAGAGGTCGCTCATGACACATACCCTCGCGTGCGGCCCCAGCCTCACGCGCCGATTCGATAACGCCCGCGACGCGGCGCGCGGTAAGATGGTCGGCGTTGAACCAGCGCACGCTGCCGTCTACAAGGAGGGCCCATGAGCGAACAGCAGCTCAAGCACGACGTCGACGCCTACGTCGACGAGATCTGGGAGGACGCCGTCGAGGACATCCGCACCCTGGTAAAGATAGAGTCCGTCGAGGACCTCGAGCACGCCGAGCCCGGCAAGCCCTGGGGCCCGGCCGCCAACGAGGCGCTCGTAGCCGCCGAGAAGATCGCCGAGCGCCTGGGCCTCGCCGTCACCGACCTCGACGGCTACATCGGCTACGCGGACCTGCCCGGCGAGCGGGAGGCCTACATCGCGACCATCGCCCACACCGACATCGTGCCGCTGGGCCTCGGCTGGACCTTCCCCGCGCTCGACGTCACGCGCAAGGACGGCTACCTGATCGGCCGCGGCGTCCTCGACGACAAGGGCCCCTTCGTGCTCTCCCTCTACGCCGCGCACTTCTTCGCGCGCCAGGTCGAGGCCTCGGGCAAGAAGCTCCCCTACACGCTGCGCTGCATCATCGGCAACAACGAGGAGACCTCCATGGGCGACGTCCCGGTCTACCTCGAGCACTGCCCCGAGCCGGCGTTCTGCTTCTCGCCCGACGCGGACTTCCCGCTGATCTGCGGCGAGAAGGGCGTCTACCAGGGCGAGTTCCGCAGCGACGAGGCCATCGCGGGCAACGTGCTGCTCGAGCTCGACGGCGGCACCGTGGCCAACGCCATCCCCGGACTCGCGACCGCGCTCGTGCGCGCCGACGCCGCCGCGCTGCCCACGGCCAAGAGCATCGAGGTCGCGGACGCGGGCGAGGGCCTTGCGCGCGTCTCCGCCCACGGCAAGGGCGGTCATGCGTCGATGCCCGCCGGCACCGTCAACGCCATCGGGCTTCTTGCCCGCTACCTGCTGGCCAACGGTCTCGTGGACGAGGCCAACCGCCCCTTCGTCGAGCTGCAGGTCGCCCTCACCGAGGACACGGACGGCACGCACACCGGCCTCGCCGCCCGCGACGAGAAGTTCGGCCCGCTCACCTGCATCGCCGGCACCGTCCGCACGGTCGACGGCCACTTCGTCCAGACCATCGACTCGCGCTACCCCACGAGCACCACGGGCGAGGCCATCACGGCGCGCATGGGCGAGCTCGGCGCCGCGCACGGCTGCGCCTACCGCGTGCTCGAGGACAAGGTCCCCTTCTACATCGACCCCAACCGCCCCGAGATCGAGGCGCTTCTTGCCACCTACGGCGAGTACACGGGCAAGAAGGCCGAGGCGTTCTGCATCGGCGGCGGCACCTACGCGCGCAAGTTCAAGCGCGCCTGCGCCTTCGGCCCCCACGAGAACAACCCCGACGAGCCCGCCTGGGTCGGCATGGAGCACGGCCCCGACGAGGGCGTCTCGGAGGCCGACCTCAAGCGCGCGCTCAAGATCTACATCGTGAGCATCGCCCGCCTGATGGAGCTCGAGCTCGAGGAGGGCTAAAGGCAGGCGCGCAGAGCTCCGGCGAACGGCCATCGCAGGCGGCGCGGGCGACCATGCCCGCGCCGCCCGTTTTGTCTATGCGCCTCCGGCCAAAGCCCGAGCCGGCGACCTAGCAAGAAGCGCGCCGCGGCCGCCGCGTGGCCAGCCGCCAGGCAAGAAGCCCGGCCGCGCTCGCCGCCGAGACCGCGCAGCCCTCATAGAAGCCCGGGCTCACGAAGCGCATCCGTATCGTGTTCTCCCCCGCCGTCACCGGCACGAGCGTCAGGGCGTCGCCGAACGCCTGCGCGGTCTGGACCTCACGTCCGTTGACCGTCACGTTCCAGCCGTCCTCGCGCGGCACGCTCACCATGACCCAGCCGTCAGCGGCCGCGTCCACCGTCGCGTCGATGCCCTTGCCGGAAAACGACGTGAAGCTCAGCTGGCGCGCCGAGAGCTCGTCCACGACCTCCCGCAGCACGTCGAGGTCCAGGTAGTACAGCTCACAGGTCGCCGAGCCCAGGCCCGCTGACGAGCCCCGGCCGGCCAAGGCACCCGCGCCGCCCGCGCCATCGTCCGCGACAGCCGCGATCGTCACCGTATGGACGCCGCCGTTCTCGCCTTCCACGGCGTTGAACGGGCGGACGGAATACTGGAAGCGCCACCCCTCGCGCGACGCCTTGCCGCCGTCCACCGAGAGGTCGACGCCCCGCCCGTCGGCGGGAATCGAGTCGACGTAGGCGTAGCCCAGCGCGCCCGCAGGCACGCTGACCTGCCACGACTTCCGTCCCGCCGTGTCCTCAACGAGCGTGGCGTCGGCGCGCTTATAGAGCTCGACCTCACGGCCGGCAAGCGCGCTCGCAAGCGAGTTCTGCCGCTCGAAGGGGTTCTCGCCGGAAAGCTCGGCGCCCACGGCGGTGTCCGCGACGGCGTATCCGAGCGAGAGCGCGTACGGGTTCTCGTACACGCCGGACCCGTTGAGCTCGGGCACGCCCGCGACTTCCTCCAAGCCCGCGGGCCGGTACCCGCAGGACGTGTACTTGACGCCGAGAAGCGCGTCCGAGGCAAGCAGCGATTTGGCATACCGCGCGTGCATGAGGCCCTTCTTGGTGTAGCCGAGGTCGCCCAGGAAGTCGAGCGCCGACTGGTTGTGCGCCGACGAATATGAGGAGATGCCCAGATAGCCGCAGCCCATGGCCTCGTTCAGCGCCGCCTTGTCCACGCGCGTGAACGTGCGCTCCATGCGCCAGGTGCCCGCGTCCGCGTCCTTAAGCCAGGCGACCTGGGACGTCGACTCCTCGTAGTACGCGTCGTTGCTCGCCTGCGGGTAGCGCGCATACAGCACCCTCCACGCAAACCAGGCGCCCACGGCCAGGTCGGCGACGGCAAGAAGCGCGGCGGCAGCGGCAACGCCCTTCTTTCCGGCTATGCGCAAGGCGGCGGAGTCGACGCGGGCGGGCGCCGCGGGGCCGTCGTCGCCGGCACGAACCGCGCGCCACCAATACGCGGCCATCCACATCATCGTCGGCGCGACGAAGATGCACGGGCGCGAGTAGAAGCCGGACGGCTGGGCGAAGCCGCACCAGACGGCTTGGAGCGGCCTGACGACGATCGACGCCAGCATGACCGCCACAAAGACGCCCGCCGCCCGCTTGGCCGCGCTCCCCACGCGACGCGACACGAAGAACGCCAGGAACCCGATAAGGAGCAACGCGCCGCAGTAGAACTGGGGTATGGCGCGCGACGGGTCGTAGAGAGCGGGCACGAGGCCGCGGAGCAGGTTGGCCGGCTGCGTCGTAAAGAGCGCGCGGGCGAAGGCCATGGGGCGACCGGCCTGGAGGGCCCGGACAGCCTGGGCCACCATATCCGCCAGGCCGGCCCTCTCCGAGCTCCCGGACCCGAGCATCGCCTTCACCGTCGGCACGAACGTCCAGGCGCAGAGCAGCAGCGCGACCACCATTGGGCGCGCGAAGCGCAGGGCGAGGCGGCCGACCGAGCAGCGCTCCTTCGCGCAGGCGCGCTCGAGCAGCGCGAACAGGATGCAGAACAGCACCGTCATGTAAGCCGTGTACCAGCACACGACGATGTTCGCCGCCGTCAGAAGCGCGAGCGGAACCCAGCGGCCGCGCTCAACGAGCCGCCACACCGCCCACATGATCAAGGGAAGCAGGATAAGGGCGTCGAGCCACATGGGGTTGCGCAGGTTGGTGGCCACCCAGAACGACCACGTGTAGCCCAAGGCGACCGCAAACGACGATGCGCGCGAGAGGCCGAACCGCCGCCGCAGGTAGAACACCGACGAGAGCTGCATGCACCCGAGCCTGAGCGCGTCGGCGACGAAGACGAACAGCGTTACGCGCCCCTCGCCGAACAGCGGCAACAGCAGGTTGAACGGGCTCGCGAGGTAATAGCTGTACAAGCCCCAGGTATTCGCGCCGAGCCCGCAGGCGGCCGAGTAGAAGATCGACTCCTCGCCGCGCAGCACCCGGCAGAACCAGCGGTAGAAGTCCACATACTGATACTTAAGGTCCTCGGCCAAGAAGGACTGCCCGCCGAAGGGGTACACGCCCGACGCCGCGGCCACCGCGCACAGCATCGCCATCGGAACGGCAAGGCACAACAGCCAAAAGCCTACTCTTTTCAGGACGGGCTCGCTTGTCTTGTTGGCCTTGAGGTTGGCGAGGACCTCACCCATGGGGTTCCTTTCGACGGTTGCCGGCGGATGCCGAGCCACCCCATGCTACCCCGGTCACACCACCGCATCGACCACATGACGACCAAATCCCGGCGCCGTTCGACCAGCGGCGGGCGCCTCGAGGACGCGAAGGGCACGGGGCGATTCGCCGCGGGGGCCGGACCGGCGACGGGACGTCCTTCTTGCCTGCGCGCCCCGGAATCGGCGCTCGCAGTAACCGCGTAGCGAGAAGCGCCCCGAAATCGACGGTCGCAGCAACCTTGCGTTACTGCGACCGTCGATTTCGGGGCGATTTTCTTGCCATGGTTACTGCGAGCGACGATTCCAGGGCGCGGTGGCCTGCGTTATTACTGCGACCGTCGTTTCCGGGGCGCGTGCGCGGCGCCCCGTCCCCTCGCCTACAGCGTGTGCCAGCTCGGAACCAGGCGGTCGAACGTGCAGAACTCCGTGAAGCCGAGCTCGCGCAGGCGCCCGTGGCACTCCTCGATGTGGGCGCCGAGGTGCTCGGGCTTGTGCGAGTCGCTGCCCAAGGTGAGCACCCGGCCGCCGAGGTCGCGGTAGAGGCGCAGCACGTCGCAGCTCGGCTGCAGGTCAGGCAGGCCGTAGCGGAAGCTCGAGGTGTTGAGCTCGATGCCCTTGCCGTCCGCGATCACCTGCTCGAGAATCGCGGCCACGACATCGCGCGTCTTCTCGAACGGGAACTCGCCCTCCGGGTCGTAGCGGCGGATCAGGTCCAGATGGCCGAGCACGGAATAGTCCTTGAACGTCTGGACAACGCGCAGCAGCTCCTCGTAGTAGGCCATGTTGTACTCGGCCTGCGTGCGCCCGCGCTGGAAGTCGCCGGTCCAGAACTCAAGGTCGCCGACCTCGTGGATCGAGCAGATCACGAAGTCGAGCTTATCCTCCCAGGCCTTGAAGAGCGCGTGGTTCTGGTCCACGCGGTGGCTCTGCACGCCGAGCTCGAGGCCGGCCTTGATGGTCAGCTCGCCGGCGAACTTCTCGCGTGCCTCGTCGATGGCGGCGAAGTAGCGCGGGTAGTCGACGTTCGTGACCGGCTCGCCGTCGACGATCGGGGCGCACGACGGGTCGCGGCGGAACTCGTCGACGTCGGGCTTGATGCCGTAGTCAACGTGGTCGGTAAAGCAGATCTCGGCGAGGCCCAGGTCGGCGGCGTCGCGGCACACGGCCAGCAGCGGATAGACGGAGTCGTCGGAAAACTCGCAGTGAACGTGGTAGTCGGCAAGCATGATTGAACTCCTTATTTACTCAGCCCGTATTTACTCCGCGACCGCTTGAAGCCTGACGTTAGCTCGCTCGGAAAGAAGCGCCATGACCACGAGCACGCCCACGAGAAGGCCAGGGACAAGCGACGCGCCGCCGGCCGAGACCATGAGCGCGCAGAGCGGGGGCGCGAAGGTGGACCCCACGTAGGCGCAGGCCATCTGAAGGCTCACCATGGACTGCGACGCCGCCTCGCCGAAGCGCTCGGGCGTGAGCGCGATGATGCTCGGGTAGATGGGCGCGCACCCTAGGCCGATGAGCGCGAGGGCGCAGGAGAGCGCGGCCTCTCCCCGGCCGAGGGTGAGCAACGCGAGGCCCGCGACCACGATTCCCTGGCCGAGGCGGATCATGTTCCTGCTGCCCACGCGCGGCGCGATGAAGCCCGAGATCAGGCGGCCGACCGTGATGCCCATGTAGAAGAACGAGACCATCGTCGCCGCCTGGGCCTCCGCGATCCCGCGCGCGAGCACGAGGTGGCTCGCCGACCACAGGCCGCAGATGTACTCGAAGGCGCTGTAGCAGCCGAAAGAGAAGATGGCCGACTTGGCGCCGGGCATGCGGAGCACCTCGGCGTAGGTAAAGCCGCCCGAGGCGGCGGCCCCGTCGCCCGGCTCGGCCTCCGCATCGGCGCCCTCCACGCCTCGCTTCCACAGCGGCAGCGAGAAGACCATGACCGCGGTGATGGCGGCCTGCATAAGGCCGACGACCAGGTAGCCGCCGTGCCAACCCATCGGGCCCGTGAGCGCCCAGCCCATGATGACCGGGCTCACGCTCGTGCCGATGCCCCAGCAGCAGTGCAGCCAGCTCATGTGGCGCTCGCCGTAATGGACGGCAACGTAGCTGTTGAGCGCCGAGTCGATGGAGCCGGCGCCCAGGCCGTACGGCAGCGCGAGGAGCAGCAGCTGCCAGAGGCTCGTGCTCGCCGAGAAGCCGAGGATGGCCACGGCGGTCAGCGCGACGGAGCCCGCGACGAGCTTGCCCGTGCCGAGGCGGCGGATGAGCGGCGTCGTGGCCAGGCTCGACACGACCGTGCACGCCGTGATGATGGTCGTGATCGCGCTCTGGGCCGCGACCGGGGCACCCAGCTCCGTGTACATAACAGGCCACGCCGAGCCGAGCAGCGAGTCGGGCAGGCCGAGCGAGACGAACGCGATGTAGATGACTAGGAGAAGCAGTGACGCCATTTGACTTCCTTAGGTGATGACGCTTAACGTTGCTCTGTCATATTAACGACAGCGCTTAGGGTATTTTTGCTTGATTCGCGCCCAATTCTATAAGGATTCCGCCACATATGCTTCATGGACCCCGCTGCATGCTCAGCCTCGACGATACGAACCAGGAACTCAACGCAACAGGCGACAAAGACTTCGGCTGCCGAGGCTTCGACGAGCTCTATGGCAACGAGCCGGGCGACGACCTCCCCTGGCACTGGCACGAAGGATTCGAGGCCATCCTTTGCGTGGAGGGCGCCTTCAAGCTCCTTGTGGCGAACAGGGCCGTCACGCTCACGCCGGGCATGGCCGCTTTCATCAACGCCTGGCGACCTCATGCCGCTGCCGGCGAGCCGAGGGCCCGCATACGCTCCGTCACCTTTGACGGAGACCTTATTGGCGGCGTCCCGGGGTCGGCCATCGCGCGGCGCTACGTCGAGCCCCTCAAGGTCGCCTCAGGCTGCGACCTCCTCGTCTTCCGCCCGAGCGACTCCGGCGAGCAGCGCTTCGCCTGGCATCTTGCCGAGGCCATCAACGCGATCGAGGCCGAGGAGCCCGGCTACGAGATAGCGGCGCGCAGCCACCTTTCCCAGGCGTTCCTCTCTGCTTGGGATCTCGCGGGCGCGCCCGCCCCCGTGACTCCCGAGGACACCGTGAGCGCCGAGCGGACGAGCCTGATGTGCGACCACATCACCGAGCACTACGCCGAGAAGCTGTCCGTGGGCGACATCGCCGCCGCGGCCGGCGTGAGCGAGCGCGAGTGCCTGCGTTGCTTTACCAAGACCTTCGGGGTGAGCCCCTCCCGCTACCTGCTCATACACCGGCTCGCGAAGGCCGCCGACCTGCTCGCCGGCAGCGATATGCCCATCGCGGAGGTGGGGCGCGCGGTCGGCATCCAAAGCCCGAGCAACTTCGCGCAGCTCTTCCGCCGCGACTACCACTGCACGCCGCGCATGTACCGAGTCCGAGCGCGCGGGCAGCGCGCGGAAAAGGGTGCGCAACGAGGGCCGTCCGAGTCCTGAATGCAACAAAACAACGTTTGTGCGGCAAAAATCCGCTCGCGGCCTCGGGGCCGCACAGACGTCAAAAAGTTGCGGGCACCCTCTTCCGCAAGGGCTACTTCCTGTCTGGCCCCTCCGCCGAGGCGTCCCCGACCTCGAGCGCCGCCTCGAGCGCGATCGTCTGCCGGCGGATCTTCCACGCGACGTACGCGCACGCGCCCATGTACACGAGGTCGAGCAGCACCTCGATGCTTGCGGTTCCCAGCTCCTGGTGCATCACCACGCCCACGGCCACGCGAACGACGTCGGCAAGAAACGCCGCGGCGCTGATGGCCAAGAACGGCGTGACGCGCCGCGGCCGGTTGGAACCCCAGATGCCGAGCATCGCCACGCCGATGTTCACGGCGGCATCGATTCCGTAAGCGACGAGCAGCTGCTCATAACTTTCCATGGAGAGGCCGAGGTCAGCCGCGAGGTCTCGCCCGCCCTGGGCGAAGTAACCGATGCCGATCACGGCCACGAACGTCGCGATGAGCGCCCCCTTGACCAGGATGACCTCCGACAGCAGGTGCAGCGTGCGCTGGTCCCCGTTGCGCAGGAAGACCTCGCCGCGCACGCCGTGGTCATGCTCCTCGGCCACGCGGTCGGCAAGCTGCGAGCACACGATCACGTAGGTCACGGTGCTCAGCAAGACGATGGGGTTGAAGAGCAGGAACGTCCCCATCCCCCAGCCCCACACGATGGCGACGAGGATCACGAGGCCCACGAAATAGCACAAGTTGCGATAGGGCGCCACGCGCGAGGAGTCGTCGGCCGCGCGCAGGCCGAGCCACGCCGTGACCAGCAGCAGCGCCGCCGCGCCCATAATGATGCCGCCGTAGGAATACGCCAACCACACGAGCTCGTCGGAAAGCCCGAGCCGGTCACGGTACCAGAACGCCAACGCGCCGCCCAGCACCACCACGCCGCCGATGATCGCCATGACGATGGAGACGACGCGCAACGTGGCCTGGGCAGGCGTGCGCGGAACGGACGGCTGGATGTCGTGCATGGGAATTCCTCTCGCTGGGGGACGGGAGGATTATGCCCCAAACGACTCGCGCTCGAAGTCCGTCTTCTCGGCGAGGAAACCCGCGTCGGCGAGGGCGGCCTCGATCTCGTCGAGCGCCTCCTCGGAGTCGGCCGTCACGTGATGAAAGTGATATCCGCTGGTAATGAGCATGAGCGGGCTCGACTTGCCCGAACGGATCTGGTCCATATAGGCGCGGACGTCGCGACGGCTCGCGATGCCGAGCTCGCAGGAAAGCCGCCCGTACACGCGATGGTTGACGAGCACGTCGCGCACGTGCCCGCCGAGGTCGACGATCAGGTTCAGCTCCTCGGGAGTCTGCTCGACCGTGTGATGGCACTTGAAGAGGCGGCTCGGCCGCGTGGCCTCGCGCTCGATCACGTAGCCGCGGTTGGTCGACTGGATCGGCCAGCCCTGGCTCCGCAGCAGCGCGATGTCCTGCACGACGACCTGGCGAGAAACGCCCGCGGCTTGCGCGAGCGCCGCCCCCGACGTCGGCGCGGCGGCCGAGGTCAGCATGCCGAGGATCTGCTCGCGGCGCTTATCGCCCGCAGCGCTCACTCGAAGACCTCCAGGTGCTTGAGCGAGAGGTCGAGGATGCCGGCCGAGTGCGTGAGCGCGCCGCAGCTCACGACGTCGACGCCGAGGTCAACGTAGGCGGCGGCGTTCTCGGCGCTCACGTTGCCGCTCGCCTCGACGGTCGCCCGGCCGCCGATGAAGGCGATGGCCTCTGCCATGGCGTCGTGCCCCATGTTGTCGAGCATGATGATGTCGGCGCCGGCCTCCACGGCCTCGCGGACCATGTCGAGCGACTCGCACTCGACCTCGACCTTGGCCGTGAAGGGAGCCGTCGCGCGCGCGGCCGCGACCGCCGCCGCGACGCCGCCCGCCGCGTCGATGTGGTTGTCCTTGAGCATGACCGCGTCGGAGAGCCCCGCGCGGTGCAGCCCGCCGCCGCCCAGGCGGACCGCCTCGCGCTCAAAGATCCGCAGGCCAGGGGTGGTCTTTCGCGTGCACACCAGGCGTGTCTTCGTCCCCTCGAAAAGGCGGGCGATACGGCGCGTGTAGGTGGCCACGCCGCTCATGCGCTGCAGGAAGTTGAGGGCCACCCGCTCGCCCTCGAGCAGGACGCGCACGTCGCCCTCGACCGTGGCGATGTGCTGGCCCGAAAAGACCTCGTCGCCGTCGTCGACAAGCGCGTCCACGCACGTCTCGGCGTCGATCAGCTCGAAGACGCGCGCGAACACGCCGAGGCCCGCGATCACGCCGTCCTGCTTGGCGATGAGCTGCACGCGCCCGCGGCACGGCTCCGGCATCACGGCCATCGTGCTGAGGTCGCCCGCCGGCATGTCCTCCTCGAGCGCGAACAGGATGGCGGAGTCCATCTTCGCCTGAAGCATCGGGTCGGTCATCATATCCGTCCTTTCTTGCCAAAGCCTGGCGGTCGGCACGTTGGCGGTCGGCACNNNGGCGGTCGGCACTTTGGCAGTCAGCTCTTTAGCAGTCGGCGCCGCAGAGAAGCGCCACGTCGGTCACGTCGCGCGAGCCCGCCACGAAGCGGCTGCGGGCGCTCGCGGCGACGGCGAGCTGGGCCGCGGTGTCGGCGGCGAAGCGGTCGCGCATGATCTTGTCGGCGGCACGCTGGGCGAAGACGAGCCCCTCGAGCAGGCTGTTCGACGCCAGGCGGTTGCGCCCGTGCACCCCGTTGCAGCACGTCTCGCCCGCGGCGAAAAGATGCGGCAGCGTGGTCTCTGAGTCGCAGTTCACGTGGATGCCGCCCATGAAGTAGTGCTGGGCGGGCACGACGGGAATCGGCTCGCGGAACACATCGTAGCCCTCCTGGCGGCACTGCTCGCAGATGTGCGTGAAGTGGTTCTCGAGCTCGGAGCGCGCCACGTTCTCGAAGCTCAGCCACACATGCTCGGAGCCTTCCGCGGCCATCTGGCGCAGGATCGCGCCCGAGACGACGTCGCGCGGCTGGAGCTCGTCGCAGAAGCGCTCGCCCGCCGCGTTGAGCAGAATGGCGCCCTCGCCGCGCGCGGACTCGCTGATGAGGAAGCTGCGGCCCGGCTTGCCCGTCCAGAGCGTGGTGGGGTGGATCTGCACGAAGTCCATGTGCTCGAGCAGCACGCCGTGCTCGGCGGCCACGCGGCAGCCGTCGCCCGTGAGGCAGGGGTAGTTCGTCGAGTGCTTGTACAGGCCGCCCACGCCGCCCGTGGCGAGCACCGTCGCGTCGGCGTTTATCTGCAGGCTGCCCCCCGCGGCGTCCTCGGCCAGGATACCGCGGCACACGCGGGTGCCGGCAGCGTCGAAGCCCTCGAGGATGTCCGTCATGCAGGTGTTCTCGAGCACGGTCGCGTTCGGCAGCTCGCGCACGCACGCGAGCAGGTGCGTGGTGATCTCCTCGCCGGTGATGTCCTCGTGGTAGACGATGCGCGGGCGGGAGTGGGCGCCCTCGCGGGTGTAGTCGAGCTCGCCGTCGGCCGTGCGCGCGAAGCGGACACCACGCTTGACCAGGTCGTCGATGATGGGACGGCTTGCGCGGATCATCATGTCCACGGACTCCAGGCGGTTCTCGTAGTGGCCCGCGCGCAGCGTGTCCTCAAAGAAGGACTCGTAGTCGTCGGGGTCGCGCAGCACGCAGATGCCGCCCTGCGCGAGCATCGAGTCGCACTCGTCCACGGTCGTCTTGGCAAGAAGCACGACGCGCAGGGCCCGCGGCAGGTTGAGCGCGCAGTAGAGGCCCGCCACCCCGCAGCCGACGATGACGACGTCGCAGTCGATGGTCTTCTTCATGGCGCCGCCCCCTATTTGGCGTACTCGAGCATGAGGTCGAGGGCGCGGGTGGAGCCGGTAACGACGCCGTCGTCGGGCAGGCCGACCTCGCCTGTGCCGTCGCGCAGGCACGCGAGGACCTTCTCGGCCGTGACGCGCGCCATGTTCGGGCAGATCGGGCAGGTCTTCGGGAACCAGAAGCGCTTGCCCGTGCCCGCGGTCTGGCGCTCGAGCTCGTGGATCACGCCGTGGACCGTCGCGATGATGAAGTCGGTCGCGTCGCTTTCCACCGCCTCGGCGATGATCTGCGAGGTGGAGCCCACGAAGTCGGCCTCCTTGAGGACCCAGTCGCCGCACTCGGGGTGCGCGAGCACGCGGGCACCGGGGTGCTCGGCGCGCGCCGCCTCGATCTCGGCGAGCTCGATGGCCTCGTGCGTGGGGCAGAACCCGTCGTTCAGGATCACGTTCTTCTCGGGGACCTGCAGCGCGACGTAGTGGCCGAGGTTCATGTCCGGGATAAAGAGGACGTTCTTCTGCGGCAGGCCGCGGACGATCTTCACCGCGTTCGAGGAGGTCACGCACACGTCCGACCAGGCCTTCATCTGCGAGGTCGAGTTCACGTAGCAGGCGACGGCGAGGTCGTCGCCGTACTTTTCGCGCGCCGCGTCGATCGTGGCCTTCTGCACCATGTGCGCCATCGGGCAGTCCGCGGTCGGCTCGGGCATGAGCACGCGCTTGCCCGGGCTCAGCAGTTTCGCGCTCTCGGCCATAAAGTGCACGCCGCAGAACACGAGCGTCTTGCAGTCGAGCGTCGCCGCCTTCTTGGAAAGAAAGAACGAGTCGCCGATATAGTCTGCGAGCTCCTGGGCGTCGGGCGTCACGTAATAGTGCGCGAGGATCACCGCGTCCTGCTCCCGCTTGAGCCGCTCGACCTCCGCGCGCATCTCTTCAGATACCATGCCATGCCTTCCTGCCACGGTCGGCCCCCACCGACCCCTTCGGCCAAAACGCTTGACAGTATGGCACGTGACTTTACAGGTGACAAGACAGTGACTACAGGACTTAACCACGCCGCGGTAAATTCACGCTTCGGCTTCCCTAGCTCGCTGAGATTGCACGCCACGGTCACGCGCCTCCTCCCTCAGCAGGGGGCTCTGCGCGAAAACTCAACTTTGCGGTCGTTTTTTACGCAACCGTCAAGTAGTAAGGCTCTGTGGATTTACAAAACACGAGGTAGAGAGCTTGCCAGCTCTTCGAGCTACTCAGCCTGTCTTCGAAAAACGACCGTAAAGTTCGGTTTTTGCGCAGAGAATCTGCGGCCAAGGCCGGAGAGGCATTGAGCGTCAGCGCGAAAGGGCGCCGGAGAGCTCCGAAAGGGCCGTGGCGGCGGTATCGGCGAGGGTCTCGAGCCCGGCGCTCACGCGCTGGGCCGCGTCGGCGACGCCTTGGGCCGAGGAAACATAGCCCTTAACGGTGTCGATGGCATCGGAAACGGGGTTGGACGCGTCCTGACCCGACGCGGCCTCGGCCTGGCCGTCATTCGAGGCGCTCGGCGCCGCGGCTGAGGCCGCGACCGTGGACCCGGCCTTCGACACGGCCCCCGCGACGCTCGTGTACACAAGGCTCGCCACGAACATGACCGCCAGCAATGCCAGCAGAGCGCCGGCGATCTTGAGGCTCAGGCGGCTTCCTCGGTCGAGGGCGCGCTCATACGACGAGGAGCCGGAAACGGAAGCCTCCTGCGGGGGCGAGGCCACCGGCGCGGGAGCAGGGCCGGTCACGGCGGATCGCGTCTGCGGCGATTGAACGGCCGTCCTGTCCGCCGTCTCGTCTACCTGGTTGTATGCGTCGTAATCGCCGTATGCCATAGTCGCCTTTCGCTCGCCCGCCGCGCCGCCGCGCCGCCGCGCTTAAACAGTCTCCTATCTACTACCCTCCCCTCCGGCGGCGCCCGCACGGCCCCACCGTATTCCCACGCCATGTGTTCGCTTTGTGAGAAACGGTGACGGGGCTATGCCCCGCATCTCGTCTGGGAAAGAATCTCACATGGTCAATATCTTCTAGTGTAAGGGGGTTTCAGTGGAAGCTAACTTCGAGCCAACCGACGAGCAGCGGGCGCTCATGCACGAGCTCTTCGGCCAGCTCTTCCACTTCAGCCACAGCATCAAGCCGGACTTCCGCAACGCCACGCGCGGCGAGATGGCGGTGATCCTCATGCTGCATCTCGCGCAGGAGGCGAACGAGCCGCCGCTCACGCCGAGCGTCATCGCGGAGCGCGCGCGTCTCACGTCGGCCCGCACGGCCAACGTCCTGCGCTCCCTCGAGGAGAAGGGCTGGGTCACCCGCGAGCACGCCACGGACGACCGCCGCCGCGTGACCGTATCGCTCACCGAGGCGGGCGACGCCGAGCGTATCCGCCGGCGGCGCGAGTTCGAGGAGCAGGCAGCCGCCTTCCTCGCGCGCCTCGGAGAGGACGACGCCCGCGAGGCCATCCGTATCCTCAAGCGCTGCAACCAGATCGTCGAAGAAGACATGGAAGGAGGCCTGGCCCGATGAGGATCCTCAAGCTTTTCCGCAACCATATCCCGGCGCTCATCGCCGCCATCGCGCTCACCATCATCAGCTGCAACGCCGACCTGACGCTGCCGACCTACATGTCCGAGATCGTGGACGTGGGCATCCAGCAGGGCGGCATCGAGAGCCCCGTGCCCACGACCATCCGCGAGCAGTCGCTCGCCGACCTCGAGATGTTCATGTCCGACGAGGACGCGGCCGCGGTCGAGGCCGCCTACTCGGCCGCCGACGCCGACGGGATCCGCACCTACACCGGCACCGAGGCCGACCGCGCCGACGACGGCGCCCTGGCCGACGCCATGAGCCTGCCCGAGACCGTCGCCCTCTCGCTTGAGCAGGGCGTCGACGCGAGCTCGACGGGCTCGGGCCTTACCGGCACCGTCACGCTCGACCAGATCCGCCAGGCCTACGACCTTGGCATGATCACCAAGGACCAGCTGGTGGAGGGCGCCGAGTCCATGGCCGACGCCATGGGCGAGATGGGCGGCTCGATCGTCGAGCAGCGCGCCGTCAGCTACGTGAGCGCCGAGTACGAGGCCCAGGGCATCAGCCTCACCGACGTCCAGAACAGCTACCTCACCAGCATGTCGCTCAAGATGTTCGGCCTGTGCGCGGTGAGCCTCGTCGCCACCGTCCTTCTCGGCGCCGTCGCCTCCCACACCGCGAGCACCATCGCCCGCGACCTGCGCCGCGAGACCTTCGGGCGCGTCATGCGCTTCTCGCCGGCCGAGGTCGGCAAGTTCAGCCAGGCCTCGCTCATCACCCGCTGCACGAACGACATACAGCAGATCCAGATGGCCGCCACCCTCTTTATCCGCATGGTCCTCATGGCGCCGATCATGGGCATCGTGGCCGTCATGCGCGTACTCGCCACCTCGACCGGCCTGGAGTGGACCATCGGCGTCGCCGTCATCGCGGTCTGCGCTGTGGTCGGCGTGCTCATGGGCCTCACCATGCCCAAGTTCAAGAAGATGCAGCGCTACGTCGACCGCGTGAACCTTGTGGCGCGCGAGATGCTCGACGGCATCATGCCCATCCGCGCCTTCGGCCGCCAGGACCACGAGCTCGAGCGCTTCGACGACGCGAGCCGCGACCTCATGGACACCCAGCTCTTCACCAACCGCGCCATGAGCTTCATGATGCCGCTCATGATGCTCGTCATGAACTGCGTGACCGTGCTCATCGTCTGGGCCGGCAGCCACGGCGTGAACGACGGCGTCATGCAGGTCGGCAGCATGATGGCCTTCATCTCCTACACCATGCAGATCGTCATGGCGTTCATGATCCTGACCATGGTCTCGGTCATGCTGCCGCGCGCCGAGGTCGCCTGCGAGCGCGTCGACGAGGTCCTCTCCACCGAGAGCTCCATCCTCGAGCCCGCCTCGCCGGCAAGCATCCCCGACGACGCCCCGCGCGGCTCGCTCGAGTTCCGCGACGTCGCCTTCCGCTACCCCGACGGCGACGAGGACGTCGTCTCGCACGTGAGCTTCAAGGTCGACGCCGGCCAGATGCTCGGCATCATCGGCTCCACCGGCTCGGGCAAGTCCACCATGGTCCAGCTCATCCCGCGCCTTTACGACGTCACGGACGGCTCGGTCATGCTCGACGGCGTCGACGTGCGCGACCTTTCCCTCTCCGACCTGCGCCGCCGCGTCGGCTACATCCCGCAGCAGGGCATGCTCTTCTCGGGCACGGTCGAGTCCAACCTCAAGTTCGCCGGCGACTCGGTGAGCGACGAGGACATGCGCGAGGCCGCGCGCGTCGCCCAGGCCACGGACTTCGTCGAGGAGCGCGAGGGCGGCTTCGGCTCCGAGATCTCCCAGGGCGGCTCCAACGTCTCCGGCGGGCAGCGCCAGCGCCTCTCCATCGCGCGCGCCCTTGCAAAGAAGCCCGAGGTCGTCGTGTTCGACGACTCCTTCTCGGCGCTCGACTACAAGACCGACGCCCGCCTGCGCGATGAGCTCGCGCGCACCCAGACCGACGCCGCGCTCGTGGTGGTCGCCCAGCGCATCGCCACGATCATGCACGCCGACCAGATCATCGTCCTCGACGAGGGCGCCGTGGTGGGCCAGGGCACGCACGAGGAGCTTCTTCGCAGCTGCCCCGCGTACCTCGAGATCGCCCAGTCGCAGCTCTCCGCGAGCGAGCTCGGGCTCACCGAGGAGGAAATCTCCGCCGTCATGGACGGCGCGACCAAGGAAGGAGGCGACCGCTGATGGCAGACGAGATGAGCAAGACCGTCGCCCCTAAGCGCGCCGGCGGCGCGGCCCGCGGCCCCATGGGCGGACGCGGCGGCTTCGGCGGGCGCTCAACCGAGAAGGCCAAGGACTTCAAGGGCACCATGCTCAAGCTGCTCGGCTACGTGGGTCGCCACAAGTTCGCGGTCCTTGCGGCCGTGGTGTTCGCCATAGGCTCCGTCGTGTTCAACATCATCGGCCCGAAGGTCTTGGGCCAGGTCACGACCAAGCTCTACGAGGGGCTCGTGGCCAAGGTCGCCGGCACGGGCTCGGTCGACTTCGACTGGATCGGCCGCACCCTGCTGCTGCTCCTGGGCCTCTACCTGGCGAGCTCCGCGTGCAACCTGATCCAGGGCTGGCTCATGACCGGCGTCACGCAGAAGATCTGCTACCGCATGCGCAAACAGATCGCCGAGAAGATCACGCGCGTCCCCATGAGCTACTTCAACGGCCACTCCAAGGGAGACGTGCTCTCCCGCATCACCAACGACGTCGACACCCTCGGGCAGTCGCTCAACCAGTCCGTGACGCAGCTCATCACGAGCGTCACGCAGGTCATCGGCGTGCTCGTCATGATGCTCTCCATCAGCCTGCCGCTCACCGGCGTCGTCGTGGTCACGCTGCCCGTCGCCGCCGTGATCATGGGCGTGATGATGCACTTCTCGCAGCCGTACTTCCGCGAGCAGCAGCAGGTCCTCGGCGAGGTCAACGGCATCATCGAGGAGGACTTCGCGGGGCAGAACGTCATCCAGGTCTTCGACCGCGCCGACGCCGCCGTGGCCGAGTTCGACGAGAAGAACGACCGCCTCTTCATCTCCGGCTGGCGCTCCCAGTTCCTCTCCGGCCTGATGATGCCCCTCATGAGCCTCGTGGGCAACGTGGGCTACGTGGCCGTCGTGGTCGTGGGCGCCCAGCTCGCGCTCACCGGCAACGCCGCCCCCGGCGACATCCAGAGCTTTATCCAGTACGTGCGCAACTTCACCCAGCCCGTGCAGCAGCTCGCCAACGTGAGCAACACGATGCAGTCGATGGCCGCCGCCACCGAGCGCGTCTTCGAGTTCCTCGCCGCGCCGGAGGAGGAGCAGTCGCCCGAGGCGCAGGTACCCGCCGTGCGCGAGGGCCGCGTCGAGTTCGACCACGTCCGCTTCGGCTACACGCCGGACAAGACCATCATCCACGACTTCAGCTGCGTGGCCGAGCCCGGCCAGACCGTGGCCATCGTCGGCCCCACCGGCGCCGGCAAGACGACCCTGATCAAGCTGCTCCAGCGCTTCTACGACGTCGACGGCGGCAGCCTGCGCGTCGAGGGCGTCGACGTGCGCGACTGGGACCGCGCCGAGCTGCGCCGCGAGTTCGCCATGGTCCTCCAGGACACCTGGCTCTTCAACGGCACGATCCGCGAGAACATCCGCTACGGCCGCCCCGGCGCGACCGACGCCGAGGTCGAGGCCGCTGCCCGCGCCGCGCGCTGCGACCACTTCATCCACACCCTCGCGGGCGGCTACGACTTCGTCGTCAACGAGGAGGGCACGAACCTCTCCCAGGGGCAGCGCCAGCTCGTCACCATCGCGCGCGCCGTCCTTGCCGACCGCCCCGCGCTCATCCTCGACGAGGCCACGAGCAACGTCGACACCCGCACCGAGGAGCTCATCCAGCGCGCCATGGACGAGCTGATGCGCGGCCGCACGAGCTTCGTCATCGCGCACCGCCTCTCCACGATCCGCAACGCCGACGTCATCCTCGTGCTGCGCGACGGAGACATCGTCGAGAAGGGCACCCACGAGGAGCTTCTTGCCAAGGGCGGGTTCTACGCCGAGCTCTACAACTCCCAGTTCGAGGAAGGCGAGCAAGCCGCGTAGCGAAAGCCCGGCATCAGCGCCTCCCAAGCAATAACCCGCGCAAACTGATTCCCAGGTGACAGATTTTTTGAAAAATCTGTCACCTGGGAATCAGTTTGCAGCTCTGAAGGCTGATAACAGCCGCACGGCCCTCCTTTAGTCGCGCTCCGCCATCGGCACGTACTCGACGTCGGACATGACGGAGTTGTACGCGGGGCGGATGATGCGCCCGGCGCCGTAAAGCTCCTCCATGCGGTGCGCGCACCAGCCGGACAGGCGCGCCATGGCAAAGAGCGCCGTGTACATGTCGGCGGGAATGCCGAGCATGGAATACACGAAGCCGGTATAGAGGTCGATGTTCGCGCAGATGGGCTTGGTCGTTCCCTTGACGTCGCGCATGATCTGCGGGCCGAGCTTCTCGATGTTCTCGAGCAGCTGGAGCTTCTCGTCGCGGCCCTTCTCGTGGGCGAGCTTGCGCGCGTACTTCTTGATGATGACGGCGCGCGGGTCCGAGAGCGTGTAGACCGCGTGGCCGAGGCCGTAGATGAGGCCGCTGCCGTCGAAGGCCTGGCCGTTGACCACGTCGGTAAGATACGCGGCCACCTGATCCTCGCTCGCCCAGTCCTCGATCGACTGCGCGGCGTCCTCGATCATGGCGCCCACCTTGGCGTTCGCGCCGCCGTGCTTGGGCCCCTTGAGCGAGCCGATGGCGGCCGCGTAGGCCGAGTAGGCGTCGGTCCCCGAGGAGGAGAGCACGCGCGTGGTAAAGGTCGAGTTGTTGCCGCCGCCGTGCTCGGCGTGGAGCATGAGCATGACGTCGAGCAGCATCGCCTCGTCGTGGGTAAAGCCCTGGTCGCCGCGCAGGACGTCGAGCAGCGTCTCGGCCATCGAGAAGCCCTCGCGCGCCGGCGGCACCAGCAGCTTCGTGCCCGTGGCGGACGCCACGGCCGCCTCGTGCGCCACCGCCGCCGTGCGCGGCCAGCGGCCGAGCAGGGACAGCGCGACGTCGATCTCGTGGGTCGGCGTGGTGTCGTCCGGCGTCGGGTCGAAGGAATACAGCAGCAGCGTGGCGCGCTGCAGCACGTTCATGATGTTCTGGCTGTACGTGGTGCGCGGGAAGATGTGCAGGAAGCCCTCCGGCAGCTGCCGGCGGGAATCGATGCGCGCCTTGAAGTCGTCGAGCTGGCCCTGGGTAGGCAGCACGCCCGCCATGAGCAGGTACGCGCACTCCTCGTAGCCGAAGCGGTCCTCCGACTGGGCGTTGTCGATAAGGTCCGCGATGTGGTACCCGCGGTAGATAAGGTCGCCCTCGTCCGGCTTCACGCCCTCGGGCGTCTTGTTGTAGCCGTGGACGTTCGAGATGGTCGTGAGGCCCACCAGCACGCCGGAGCCGTCCGCGTTGCGCAGGCCGCGCTTGACGTCGTACTTGGCGTAGAGCTCGGGCGGGACGACGTCGATGTCCTCAAAGCCCTCGTAGAGCTTGTCCGATACGCGCGGACGGCCAAGCGCCACCGACGGCATGGGGTACGCGTCGGCCACGTGCGTCATGGCCGAGGTCTCGAGCGCAGAGAGAATCGGGCGCGCGCCGCCCTTGCGGTTGCGGATAAGTGCCATTGGCAGAACCTCCCAAGTAAAGAGAAGGCCTGTGCCCGGGTCGTCGGCGCTTATCGCCGCCGGTATGTGCGGGCGCGGATGGGCCTCGTTGCGGTCCTAAAGGCGATACATGTAGCGGAAGACCTCTTCGCGCTGCAGGGTGATCTGCACGCCGAGGGTCTCGGAGAGCTCGTCGAGCTTGGCCTTGAGCTCGGAGAACTCGGCGGCGGCGCCGAGGTCCACGAGCATGGTCATCGTGAAGATGCCCTGCAGGATGGTCTGCGAGATGTCGAGGATGTTGGCCTGGCGCTCGGCGAGCGCGCCGGTCACGGAGGCGACGATGCCGGGGCGGTCGCTGCCCAGGACGGTGATGATGGCGCGGTTGCTGGATGCGACGTCGGAAGTCGGCATGTGTCCTCCTCGATAGAGTTGATTGGGCTGCCATTCTATCGAAGAAATACCCGACACGCGTCTGCCGCGGGCAAGAAGAGCCAAAACGTAACGCGAGGTAACGGCCTCGCAAAAGGGAAAGAGCCCCGGCGCCGGCTAGTTCTCGGTCGGGTCGGCGATAAGCGACGCCTCGAAGAGCGCCGCCACGTCCTCCGGGGAGCACTCCAGGGCACAGGACAGCTCCTGCAAGGAGCGCTCGCGCGCCTGCTTGAGGATGCGCTCATAGGCCACGGGGGCCTTCTTGTTCCGGCTCTCGACCTCGGCGATGCGCGCGACGAACGTCTTTACCACGCGGACCGCGTCGCGGCACGAGCCGTTGCGGATCTCCTGCTTGAAGTGCTGCTCCTCGAGGGAGTTGTTGCGCTCGGTGAAGTCGTCGACGTCCATGAGCGGGTACTGGTCGATGATCTCGTGCGCCTCGTCCGCGCTGAGCACGGGGCGCAGGCGGTCCTCGTTGCTGACGGGGAAGCTGATATGAATGGCGTGGCGCTGCCCCATGGGAAGGAGCTTATAGGTTCCCTCGGGCCCGGCGCTCACATCCTCCACCCTGCAGACACCTTGTCCCGGATGAACGATGTACTCGCCGATTTGATACATAGGAAACCCCTTTCGTTATTTGCAATTATAGCATGTAAACAGGTGTTTTGTACCGTTTAACGATTCGGTATTGCATATAAAGGGGCTTATTAGTAGGGGGTAAATTATCCCCGCCGGGAAAAACGTGCGGGGCCCTCTCGCGACATAGAACGGGCCCGGCGCCCCGAAAGGGCGTCGGGCCCGAGAAGAGCCGCGGCGTATGGTCGGCCGATCCGCACGGGCCGCGCGCGGCCGCCCGGCGCGGGCGGCCCGGCGGCTAGTCGACGACCGAGACCTTGGAGATCTTGGGCTGGTCGGCGGAGGCGACGGTGCCGTTCGAGTCCTGCACCGGCGTCTGCTCCGCAACGGCGTCGACGACCTCGAGGCCGCTCGTGACGTTGCCGAACGCGGCGTACTTGCCGTCGAGCGACGTGTTCGTCGCGTGCATGATAAAGAACTGGGAGCTGGCGGAGTCGAAGTCCGACGAGCGAGCCATGCTGATGGTCCCGCGCACGTGGCTGATGGGGTTGTTCACGCCGTTCTGCGTGAACTCGCCCTTGATGCACTGGTCGGAGCCGCCCGTGCCGTCGCCGTTGGGGTCGCCTCCCTGGATCATGAAGCCCTCGATCACGCGGTGGAACGTGAGGCCGTCGTAGAAGCCCTCGTTCGCGAGCCTGCAGAAGTTCGCGACGGTGATGGGCGCGACGTTGGCGTTGAGCGCGACCTCGATGGTGCCGTAGCCCTCGACCTCGATGGACGCGTGGTGCGTGCCCGTGGCAAAAGCGTCGCCGTCCTCGGGGGCCCAAAGGCCGTCCGACGAGCCCGCGTCCGTGCCCGTGCCCGAAGAAGACGACCCCGTGGCCGAGGCGCCGTCGTCCTTCTTCGCCGAGCCGTCGGAGGCGCCGGACGAGGAGCAGCCCGCGAGGGCCAGCACGGCCGCGCCGGCAAGGCCGACGAACCCGCGCCGCGTCATGTTCTCGCTGGTCATGAGCCCTCCCCTAGATGCCCGCGGCCTCGATGGCGGCCACGGCCTCGCGCAGCCGCTCGGGCGGCAAGACGAGCGCCATGCGGCAGAACCCCTCGCCGGAGGGCCCGAAGCTCGCGCCGGGCGTGACGATGACGCCGGCCTTGTCCATGAGCTCGAGCGCGAAGTCGATGGAGTCCGTGCGGCCGTGCGGCAGGCGCGCCCAGACGAACATGGAGCCGTGGGCGTTCGGGCGGTCCCAGCCGATGGCCTCCAGGCCCTCGCACAGGGCGTCGCGCCGCTCCTGGTACTTCATGCGCTGCTCCTCGACCTGCTCGCGCGGGCCGGTAAGGGCGGCGATGGCCACGTCCTGCTCGGGATAGAACATGCCGAAGTCGACCTGGCCGCGGAGCTTCTTCGCGCCGGCCACGATGTCCGGGCGGCCGACGAGGAAGCTGAGGCGCATGCCCGTGACGTTGAAGCTCTTGGAGAGGGAGAGGAACTCGACGCCGACCTCCTGGGCGCCGGGGTAGGCCAGGAAGCTTCCCCCCGCGGGACCGTCGAAGACGATGTCGGAGTAGGCGTTGTCGTGGATGATCACGAGGTCGTGCTCGCGCGCGAACGCGATGATCCGCTCATAGATCTCCGGCGTGCCCACCGAGCCCACGGGGTTGGCCGGCAGCGAGACGATCATGGCCTTGGCCGCGTCCGCCACGGCCGGGTCGATGCCGTCGACGAAGGGCAGGAAGTCGTGGTCGGCCGTGAGCGGGTAGTACGCGCACGTGGCGCCGGCGAGCTTGGTCGCGTTCTGGAACACGGGGTAGCACGGGTCGGGGACGAGCACGGTGTCGCCGGGGTCCGTGAGCGCCTCGATGGCCCACAGCATGCCCTCCTGGGTGCCGCGGCAGCTCATGACCTGCTCGCGGCCGATGCCGGACACGCCGTAGCGGTCCTCGTAGTAGCCGCAGACGGCGTCGAGCAGCGCGTCCTTGTCGTGCAGGGAGTATTTCCAGTTGTCGGGGTCGAGGGCGGACGCGCGGAGCGTCTCCACCAGGTGCGGGGCGGGCTTGAAGTCGGGGGTCCCGACCGAGAGGTCGTAGACCGTGCGCCCCTGCGCCTCGAGGGCGCGGCGCCTTTCGTTCAGGGCCGCGAACACCTCGGCCCGAAACAGGTCGAGCCTCTTCGAGAGTTCCATTGCTCTCCAATCAACGGCAAAGATTCAGTCCAACCACTTTACACCCGGCATGGGACCACAACGCCGCGCGGAGCCGCCCGCCGGCAAGCTCAGCCGTGGGCGTCGCGGCGCCCTCAACAAAGGGTTCACTCAGGCTCCATCGCTTGTTCGCCTCGGCCAAAATAGTTCCGGCCCGATTTTATGGAAGGGCGCCCCGCCTGCCTGCGACAACGCGGTCCTTCTCGCCCCGCTTAGGAAAGTCAAGAGTCTATTTGACAACATCTTGTGCCGCGTGAACAACCTAAACACAACGGGTTGTGGCATAGTAATTCCAGAACACAACGAGCAAGAGACTCGGCGCGTCGTTTGGCGCGCCATATTTGTGGGGAAGGTGCGGGAATGAAGATCATCAAGCGCAACGGCGCGGAGGTCACGTTCGACGTCGAGAAGATCGAGAACGCCATCCACGGGGCCAACCTCGAGGTCCCCGAGGAGGACCGCCTGAGCGAGCGCAGCATCAAGTTCGCCGCGCTGAACGTTGCCGACGAGTGCATGAACGCCGGCCACACCGTCACCGTCGAGGAGGTCCAGGACCTCGTCGAGGACCAGCTCATGGCCCTCGACCACTTCGAGGTGGCCCGCCACTACATCATCTATCGCTACGTGCAGGCCCAGAAGCGCCAGAAGAACACCACCGACGACAAGATCCTCTCGCTGATCGAGTGCAACAACGAGGAGGTCAAGCAGGAGAACTCGAACAAGAACCCCACCGTCGTCAGCGTCCAGCGCGACTACATGGCCGGCGAGGTCTCCAAGGACCTTGCCATGCGCGAGCTTCTTCCCCCGGAGGTCGTGTCCGCCCACGAGGAGGGCATCATCCACTTCCACGACGCCGACTACTTCGCGCAGCACATGCACAACTGCGACCTCATCAACCTCGACGACATGCTGCAGAACGGCACCGTCATCTCGGGCACGCTCATCGAGCGCCCGCACTCCTTCAGCACCGCGTGCAACATCGCGACGCAGATCATCGCGCAGGTCGCTTCTTGCCAGTACGGCGGCCAGTCGATCTCGCTCACGCACCTGGCGCCCTTCGTCGACGTCTCCCGCAAGAAGATCCGCCGCCAGGTCTACGCCGAGATGGAGGCCATCGACGCGCATCCCGGCGAGGAGGCCATCAACACCATCGTCGAGCGCCGCCTGCGCGAGGAGGTGGCCCGCGGCGTCCAGACCATCCAGTACCAGGTCGTCACGCTCATGACCACCAACGGACAGGCGCCGTTCATCACCGTGTTCATGTACCTCAACGAGGCGCGCAACCCCCAGGAGAAGGCCGACCTCGCCCTCTGCATCGAGGAGATGCTGCGCCAGCGCTACCAGGGCGTGAAGAACGAGGCGGGCGTGTGGATCACCCCCGCCTTCCCCAAGCTCATCTACGTGCTCGAGGAGGACAACGTCGACGAGGGCGGGAAGTACTACTACCTCACCAAGCTCGCCGCCAAGTGCACCGCCAAGCGCATGGTGCCCGACTACATCTCCGAGAAGAAGATGCGCGAGTACAAGCTCTCGCTCGGCGAGACCGCCGGCAACGGCGACGTCTTCACCTGCATGGGCTGCCGCAGCTTCCTGACCCCCGACCGTTCCGGCAACGGCTACGGCAACGTGGCGCGCGCCAAGAACTACGAGCCGGGCAAGCCCAAGTACTACGGCCGCTTCAACCAGGGCGTCGTTACCATCAACCTGCCCGACGTCGCGCTCTCCGCGGGCCGCGACATGGATAAGTTCTGGGAGATCTTCGAGGAGCGCCTGGAGCTCTGCCACACCGCGCTGCGCGCCCGCCACGACCGCCTCTGCGGCACGCTGTCGGACGCCGCGCCGATCCTGTGGCAGTACGGCGCGCTGGCCCGCCTGCCCAAGGGCGCGGTCATCGATCCTTTGCTCTACGGCGGCTACTCAACGATCAGCCTCGGCTACGCAGGCCTCTACGAGTGCGTCAAGGCCATGACCGGCCACAGCCACACCGACCGCGAGGCCACGCCGTTCGCGCTCGCCGTCATGCAGAAGATGAACGACAAGTGCGAGGAGTGGAAGGCCGCCGAGGACATCGACTACTCCCTCTACGGCACGCCGCTCGAGTCCACCACGTATAAGTTCGCGAAGGCCCTCCAGCGTCGCTTCGGCGTCGTGCCCGGCATCACGGACAAGGGCTACATCACGAACAGCTACCACGTGCACGTGACCGAGAAGATCGACGCCTTCACCAAGCTCAAGTTCGAGAGCGAGTTCCAGCGCCTCTCCCCCGGCGGGGCCATCTCGTACGTCGAGGTGCCCAACATGCAGGACAACCTCGAGGCCGTGCTGTCCGTGATGCGCTACATCTACGACAACATCATGTACGCCGAGCTCAACACGAAGAGCGATTATTGCCAGGTGTGCGGCTACGACGGCGAGATCCGCATCGTGGAGGACGACGGCAAGCTCGTGTGGGAGTGCCCGCACTGCGGCAACCGCGACCAGTCCAAGATGAACGTGGCGCGCCGCACCTGCGGATACATCGGCACGCAGTTCTGGAACCAAGGCCGCACCGAGGAGATCCGCGACCGCGTGCTTCACCTGTAAGGGACGGCGCTTCTTCGCACAACGAACGGCAAAATCGCCCGAGGTGGTGTTCCGCGCACCACCTCGGGCGATTTTCTTGGCGGTTTCGCACCACCTCGAAGAGAAGTGCCTCGAGGTGGCGCCACCTCGAGGGGTTTGGCCGCCCCCGTGGCTCGAGGAGTATCGGCCGCCCCCGTGGTCCGAGGGGTACCGGGCGACCGACAGGCCCCGCGTCCGGTCCCGCCCCCTCCCGACGTGTGTTTCTCATTAGCCGACCAAAACGTGGCAAAATACAAGGTTGCACACGTACGCACGCGTAATGGAGGAACGCATGTCCGAGGCTATCCGTAAGGTCAACGTCATTGGCCACCTCAACCCCGACACCGACAGCATCTGCTCGGCGATCGCCTACGCCTACCTCAAGAACAAGGTAGAGAACACCACCATCTACGAGGCGCGCCGCGCCGGCTCCGTCAACCGCGAGACCGCCTTCGCGCTCAAGCACTTCGGCTTCTCCGAGCCCCCGCTGATCACCACCGTGACCCCGCAGATCAAGGACACCGAGGTCCAGAAGCAGGCCGGCATCGACGGCGAGACGAGCCTCTTCGAGGCCTGGAACGTCATGCGCGAGTCCAAGACCGACACGCTCTCCATCACCGACGGCGACGACAACCTGCTCGGCCTTATCGCCACCAAGGACATCGCCAACGCCAACCTCGACATCTTCGACATCGAGGTCCTCGGCAGCTCCAAGACCAAGTTCGCCAACATCGTGAGCACCCTCAACGGCGAGATGATCCTCGGCGACCCCGAGGCCCGCGTCGAGACCGGCAGCCTGCGCGTGGGCACCACGCCCGAGATGATGGAGGAGACCGTCAAGGCCGGCGACCTCGTCCTCGTGACCAACCGCTACGAGACCCAGCAGTTCGCGGTGGGAGCCGATGCCAGCTGCATCGTGGTCTGCTGCGGCGCCCACGTCTCCAACCAGGTCAAGGAGTCGGCCGAGCGCCACGGCTGTACCATCATCGCCACCCCCTACGACACCTACGCCGCCGCGCGCCTGATCTGCATGTCCATCCCCGTCCGGGCCAAGATGGTCTCCGAGAAGTCGACCATCAAGTTCAGCGTGAACACCTCCGTCGACGACGCCAAGAAGACCATCGCCAGCTCGCGCCACCGTTTCTTCCCCGTCATCGACGAGGACGGCAAGTACGTGGGCCTCGTGAGCACCCCGAGCCTGCTCTCCGCGAAGAAGAAGCACGTCATCCTCGTCGACCACAACGAGAAGAGCCAGGCGGTCGACGGCCTTGAGCAGGCCGAGATCATGGAGATCATCGACCACCACCGCATCGGCTCCATCGAGACCGAGGCCCCCGCGCTCTTCCGCAACATGCCCGTTGGCTGCACGAGCACCATCATCTACCAGATGTTCCAGGAGAACGGCGTCGAGATCCCCAAGGACATCGCCGGCCTCATGCTCTCGGCCATCATGTCCGACACCCTGGCGTTCCGCTCCCCGACCTGCACCTCGATGGACGTCAACGCCGGCGAGGCCCTCGCCAAGATCTGCGGCGAGGACATCCCCACCTACTCCGACGCCATGTTCGAGGCCGGCGCCGACCTTACCGGCCGCTCCGCCGACGAGGTCTTCCACCAGGACTTCAAGGTCTTCTCGCGCGGCAACGTCAAGTTCGGCGTGGGCCAGGGCTCCTTCATGACGGACAACTCCCGCAAGGCCGCCGAGAAGCTCGTCGGGCCCTACCTCGAGGAGGCCGCCAAGAACGAGGAGCTCCCGATGGTGTTCTACATGTTCACCGACGTGAAGACCTCCACGACCGAGCTGCTCTACTTCGGCGAGGGCGCCGAGGACGTCATCAAGCGCGCCTGGGGCGCCGACGTGGTGGACGGCATCGCCGTGCTGCCGGGCGTCGTCTCCCGCAAGAAGCAGATGGTGCCGCCGCTGATGGCCACCTTCCAGAAGATCCAGGAGGAGCAGGACTAGCTCCTGCCTTTCCAAGCTTGGGGGAACGGGCCTTCTCCGTGCTCAAACAGTCCTGTTCGCACGGACGAGACATTAAGTCTCGTCCGGCTCATGCGGAACTGCGCGCGGAGAAGGCCCGTTCCCCCTTGTCACGGCCGAATCCTTACAGGAAGAGAAGAACATGCACGGACTGCATGCCAGGTTGCCGAAGAACTTCGTGCTCGAGGAGCGGATCGAGAAGTACCGGGACTACATCGAGGCGGACCCGTACTCGTGGGCGGGGCGCTGGGCCGAGGCGTGCGCGCCGGCCGGCGCGGCGGCATTCCGCGAGGTAAGGCTCGACCTCGGGTGCGGCAAGGGGTCCTTTACCGTCGAGGCGGCCAGGCGCGAGCCCGACGTGCTCTTCATCGGCATGGACTCCGAGCCCATCTGCATCGCATACGCGGCGCAGCGCGGCTTCGAGTCCGGGCTTCCCAACGTGGTCTTCGTCCCCGGCACCGGCATGCGCATTCGCGAGATGTTTGCCCCCGGCGAGCTGGGCGTCATTTACCTGAACTTCCCCACCCCGTTCCCGCGCAAGAAGGACTCGAAGGGCCGGCTCGTCAACCTCGAGCGGCTGATGGACTACCGCGAGGTGCTGCGCGACGGCGGCGAGGTACGCCTGCGCACGGACTCGCAGCCGCTCTTCGACTTCGCGCTCACGCAGGTTCCTCTTGCCGGCTACGAGATCTCGTGGAAGAGCCGCGACGCGCGCGGCGAGCACCCCGACGACCCCATGAGCGAGTACGAGGAACGGCTCAGCGCCCAAGGCGCGCTGGTCAACAGCTATATCGCCGTGCCGGGGCCGGCGCCCGAGCATCCCGTGCAGACCGCCGAGATGAGCCTCGCCGCTTATATCCCCGACGACCTCTCGAGCTTCGACGGCTATGCGCCCCACGGCATGCAGGGCACCATCGAGAACCTGCGCAACCGCGCCGCGAAGGACAGCGGCGACTGGAGCCGCGGCATCACGCTCTCGTAGCCGGGCTGCCGCCGCCCCGGAACCGCGCCGCGCAGTAACGGCGGCAGCGTCCGAGCCCCGGGATTACGCCGCGCAGCAACGGCGGCAGCGCCCGAGCCCCGGGATTACGCCGCGCAGCAACGGCGGCAGCGCCCGAGCCCTGAAACAGCGCCGCGCAGCAACAATATGAGCGCTCGCGCCCTGAAATTACGCCGCCCAGTAATCAGCCATTACTGGGCGGCGCAGTTCCGGGGCGTTTTCCTCGCTGCCGTTACTGGGCTGTGAGGTTTTAGGGCGCGGCTTCGCTCGCGATTACTGGGTGGCGCGGTGTTAGGGCTCGAACCAGATCTTGATTGCTGGGCGGCACCGTTTCGGGGCGCGGCACCGCTCGCGATTGCTGGGCGGCACCGTTTCGGGGCGCGGCACCACCCACGATTGCTGGGTGGCGCACTCTCGGGGCGCAAGGCCGCTCGCAATTACTGGGCGGTGAGCATCCGGGGCGCATGCGCGACGGGCTTCTTGCTGAGCGGCGAGCATCCGGGGCACGCGATCAGCGCCGTTGCCGGACGGCCCGGCTCCGGGGCGAAGACGCCTCCCTACGCCGGCAAGAAGCCCTCGAAGATGACCACGGCGCCCTCGGCCTCGGCGGCAAGAAGCTCGGGCTCGCTCTGAATCGTCCAAGCTACCAGGTGCGCGCCGAGCACGCCGCAGGAAAGGCGCACCGCGGCGTTGTCGTGGTCGGTATAGCGATAGGCCACGAAATCGGGGCGGGCCAGGGCATTGCCGGCGAGCATAGTCCCGCCGACGCGCATCCAGACGGGCAGGTCCTTCATGTCCATGCAGTTCTCCGCAAGCTGGCCGCGGATGACGTCCGGACGGTTGCGGCGCAGCCAGGCGACGGCGCGCACGTCGAAGCTCTCGACGCAGAAGCGCACCAAGTGGGCATCGAGGCAGGCCATGGCCTTCTCGCACAGGTCGGCGTGGTTGTCGTTCCACGTCTTCAGCTCGACGATCACGAAGGGCGGGAGCTCGGACTCGCCGGTGGGGTCGCACGCGAACACGTCGAGGGCCTCGTCGAACGTCGGAATCCGCTCCTCGGTGCCGGCCAGGCGGCACTCCGAGAGCTCGGCGAGCGTCATCTGCTCGACGATGCCCGACCGGCCGCACATGCGCCGGATATCGGAGTCGTGGATAACCACGAGCCCGCCGTCGGCCGTCAGGTGAACATCGAGCTCGACGCCGAAGCCATGCTCGCGGGCGCGCTGGAACGCCGCGAGCGAGTTCTCCGGGATGCCCGGCGCGTGCAGTCCGCGGTGCGCGTACCGATAGCGGGAAAGCTCGCGCCACTGCTGGTCGATCACGGGATTCCCATGGCGCGGAGCCACGACGGCGCAGGCGGCGGCGCTGACCGCCACGGCAGAGCCCGCAGCGACCGCAGCGGCGCCAAGAACCTTGGATGCCTTCATTTAGAACCGCTTCCTTTCTTCATCGTCCAAATAGTATGACAGTCGACCGCCTACCTATGCCTTGGGAGTGTGGTGGCTTTTGGGTAGTAAGGTAGAGATTCGATTCTTCGCGAAAGGTCCAAAGAACATGCCTCAAATAAAGCCGGGACACCGCCTATACCTGTACCGCCTTTTCTCCCGCGAGCTCGGGGTCGGCAAGCAGACCGCCCTCGACCGAGCCGCAGCCGTGCTCGACGCCGACGGCCTCGCCCCCGCCGACCTGGGCTTCGACGACGCGCGCAGCCTCTTCGAGGCGCTCGACGAGTGCGTCAAGCTCACCGTTTTCAAGAAGGGCGCCGTCTTCGTCACCGTGCTCTCGAACGAGGAGTACGACGCCGCCCTTGCCCGCGCCGAGAAGGGCTCCTCGGACAAGGCGCCCGCCGGCAAGCCTTGGAAACAGAAGCGCGGCGCCAAGAACCTCAAGCCCCTGCGCCCCAAGCACATCGAGCCCAAACCAGAGCCGGAGCCAGTGCCGGAGCCCGAACCCGACCCAGAGCCGGTGCCGGAACCCAAGGCTGATCTGGAGCCCGAACCCGAGGTTGAGACTGACCCCAAGCCCATCGAGCAACAAGAAGCCTCCGCAGCGCCAGAGGAGCCCCAGGCTACGCACGCTGCGCCAATCGCCGCGAGCGGCGCGGATCAGCCCGCGTCCGCCCCAGCCGAGGAGCAGCAGGCCCCCGTCGTGCTCGCCGGCGACAGCTCGCTCGACGCGAGTCGCGAAGCGAGCGAGGAGCGCAGCGACGAGCGCCGGGCAGTCGGGCGAGATGTCGCCGGCGAGGGCGACGGGGGCCGGACGCCCGAGGACGGCGAGCGCCGAGCAGTCGAAGGACACGGCTGCGTCCCCGGCGAGGCCCCCACGCAACCTGCGGAGCCCTCCATCCACCTGACCATCACGTATGCGCCCGAGCCGGTCAACGACCCCGCAGCCGAGAAACCCGCCGAGCCCGAGAAGAAGCCCGCCGCGGAGCCCGCTCCCGCGCCCGCCCCGCAGCCCGTGCGCGCCCCGCGCCCTTCTCGCCCCGCGAACGACCTGCCCCAGGACTTCTACGCCGACGTCATCGTCACCGACGAGCCGCTCTCTGCCCTCTACCAGGTGCTCCCCGCGGACGTTGACCCGATGGCGACCCTCGAGGAGGACTTCCGCATCGCCCGCTCGACCCATAGCCTCGCCGGCACCCGCAGCGAGGTCAGCTTCCCCCTGCGCTTCCAGCGGAGGAACGGCGAGCCCGTAACGGCCACCCTGCGCCGACGCGCGCGTGCCGTCGCCGGCAAGCGCTGGGCGCTCACGAGCATCGACGCCGATTCCCCCGAAGAGGTCGGCATGGGCGCGCTGGAGCACAAGGCGGCCGGTCCCTGGGCGGCGTTCGCGAACGAAGACCAGCTCAAGGGTGCCGTCAGCCCCGAGGCGGAACTCGCGCAGTTCGCGATTCTCGGCTCGTGGGACCAGCTCCTGGAGCAGCTCTCCGAGCTCGCCGCGCCCGAGGACTGGGGAGAGGACCACGTCATCCTGCGCGAGTACCTCTCCATGACCTACCGCCGCATAGCCCGCCAGCACCGTCTCTCGATGGCCGACGACGGCTCGAGCGCCGCCTTCGACACCGGGCTCGTCACCGCCGAGGGCGAGACGATCGCCGCGATCCTCGAGCCCCACGACGGCGACATCCAGTGGGAGCTCACCTGCTTCTCGACGAACGCGAAAGGCCAGCCCGCGACCTATCTGCCGTACTTCGCCCAGCCCACGGCGAGCACCGGCCGCACGACCGAGGCCACGTTCGACGAGCTGCGCCGCTCGATCGCAGAGGTCACGGGCCCGCTGCGCCGCGCCCTGCAGCAGGCCGTCCGCAACCCGCGCCACGCCACGCTCGCCTACGACGCCGTGAACGACCGCGTGGTCGGTCTTCTTCCCGTCGACGGCGAGGTCTGCGCGATCGTCGCGGGCGAGAACGGCGAGGCGCAGGCCGTGGCCACAGCCGACGCGCGCGACGCCTACATCTGCGCCCGCGTGGTCAGCTCCGAGCAGCCCTCCTGGCTCGTAAAGATGGCCAAGATCGAGCAGGCCGAGAGCTAAGGCCGCATCAACCACGTTAAGCCGCAGCCGAAACGCCGCCGGCAGCGGCCCCGTTCCTATTGCCCGCCCGCAGGCCCCGACGCGTTGCCTGCGGGCGGGCTCTTTGCATTAAGGGACTCGCCCTAGGTAAGAGCAGGCCGTTGCGGGCGCACTCATCGGAGACCAGGTAACAAAATTGTGCGTACTTGGCGCGCCGGCGCTCCCGAGGTTGAATCGACGATGAAAACACGTGTCGACAACCGAGGAGGCCCGCATGACGGCGATCGAGATCGTTCTTCCCGTCTTCTTCATGATCGCCCTCGGCGCGTTCGCCCGCGCCCGAGGAATCGTAAACGCCGCGCAATGCTCCGGCATGATGCGGGTCGTTAACGGGATTCTCTTCCCCCTTATGGTATTCAACGCGGTCTTTACCTCGAGTTTCGATGTGTCGGCCGTAGGCGTCGTCGGTTTCACGCTCATGGCACACCTTGCGGCTATGGGCATCGGCGCAGCGGCCGCCCGGTTCACCGGCAAAGAACATGCGGCGTACAGCCCCTATCTGATGGCGACGGTGGACGGTGGCAACGTATGCTATCCGCTCTACGCCGCGCTCGTTGGCGAAGGCTACATCGGCAACGTCGTGTTGCTCGACCTTGCCTGCATGGTCGTCGTGTTCTTAATCGTGCCGACGCTGATGGCGCGCGGGGCCTCGGGCGAAGCGAGCTGGCGGGGACTCGCAAAAACGCTTTTCCACGAGCCGACCGTCATCGCCATCGCCGCCGGCCTTGCGCTGAACCTACTCGGAGCAGGCGAGGCAATGGATCGGTTGGGCATCCGCACCCTCTACTCAAATATCGTTTCCACCGCCACCGCACCTATTGTGACCTGCATTTTGTTCAACATCGGGTTCAGCTTCAGGATTGAGCGTGCAAACATGGGGGCACTCGCCCGCTGCATCGCGCTGCGCATCGCGGTCATGGCCACGGTAATCGCCCTCTTCTTCGCGCTGTTCCCGGCACAGGTCGCCGACCCCGCGTTTGCCATGCTGGTGCCGCTGTATTTCCTCTGTCCGCCTGCCCTCGTGCTCGCAGGCGTGCTCGAACCCCTCACGAGCGACGGAAAGAAAGGCACGGACGCTTCGTTTATTTCGGCTTTTATATCTCTCTACATGATAGTCACGCTCATCGCGTTCAGCGCGCTTGCGATTCTTGCATAGGTCCGAGGAGCAGGTGCGCCCAGCTCGGTCGAAAGGAGAATGAATGAAAGAGATTACCGTTGCGGACTGCCCGCTGAACCCCCTGACAGCGTTTGCTGACGATTGGATGGCGCTCGCCGCGGGCAACGAAACAGACGGCTTCAACGCCATGACGGTCGCCTGGGGACACCTGGGCTCCGTCTGGGAGCGCGGTAGCCACGCGAACCGCCTGCCCACGGCAACGTGCTTCGTGCGCCCGAGCCGCTACACGAAGGAGTTCATGGACCGCGAGGACCTGTTCACCCTGTCCCACTTTGCAGGCGATCGTCGAAAGGCCCTTGGATATCTCGGCACACACTCCGGGCGCGACGGGGATAAGGTGTCCGACGCGGGGCTCACCCCCGTTTACGACGAGGGCTCGGTCTACTTTGCCGAGGCAGACGTCGTGCTGGTTTGCCGCAAGCTGTACGCAAGCGAGATTGCCGAGGAAGGGTTCGCGGATGCGGGCCTCGCTGAGTTCAACTACCCTGAACGGGACTTCCACACGATGTATATCGGCGAGATCATAAGGGTTTTGATACGTGATTAGGCACCGATGCGCGGGGCGCACCTCGTTTGCACCGCGGATCGGCGAGAGGGGCGCAGATGATCCTGAACACGGGTAGCCGGACGGATATCCCGGCGTTCTTCGGCGATTGGTTTTACCGACGCGTGGGCGAGGGCTTCGTCATGGCAAGAAACCCGTATCGCCCGGAGCTGGTTAGCCGTTATGCCCTGGACCCGCAGGTCGTGGACGTCGTCGTGTTCTGCACGAAGAACCCGGCCCCTATGCTGCCGCGGCTCGGCGAGCTTGCCGTCTTCCGGCAGTTCTGGTTCGTGACCTGCACGCCATACGGGCCGGAAATCGAGCCGAACGTGCCGGGCAAAGACGAGGTTCTGGCATCAATGTTGCAGCTTTCTGGGATCGTCGGGCCTCGTGCCGTGGGCTGGCGATACGACCCCGTGTTTCTCAGCGAGAAGTACACCGTCGAGCACCACCTGCGGGCCTTCGAGCATATGGCCGCCGTCCTCGAGGGGCACGTGGCGTTCTGCGTCGTGAGCTTCATCGACCTCTACGCGAAAACGCGGCGGAACTTTCCGGAAGCGCGGCCGGTCTCCATCGACGAGCAGCGGGTTATTGTCCGCGAGCTCGTGAGAATCGGGGCCGCACACGGCATCGGCATCCGCCTGTGCTGCGAGGACCCCTCCCTTGCGGAGTGCGGCGCGAGCGTCGGCGGCTGCATGACGCGCGAGGTGCTCGAGCGCGCATGCGACATAAAGCTGAACGTGCCGACATCCAAGCGCTCGCCGCGCGCCCAATGCGACTGCCTGCTGGGCGCGGACATCGGCGCCTACAACACCTGCCCGCACGGTTGCGCGTATTGCTACGCGAATTACGATCGGCAGACCGTCGAGCGCAACCTAAAGATGCACGACCCCGCATCGCCTCTGCTCGTAGGGCACCTAGGCCCCGGCGACATCGTGCGGGACGCGCACCAAGAGAGCTATCTCGCGAGGCAACTCCCGCTTTTCTAGATGCGCGGGCAAAAGAAAGTTTCCGAACACTGGGCCGCGGCACCCGCCTAGCCGGCCGCAAGCTCGCGTACCGCGTCTATCGCCGCGTCGACCTCGTCCTCTGTGGTAAACCACGACGTCGAGAAGCGAACGACGCCCTGCTCAACGGTGCCGAGCGCCTCGTGCATGAGCGGCGCGCAGTGGGCGCCGGGTCGCGTGGCGATGCCCCAGCCCTGCATGAGCATGTCGGAGACCTCGGCCGACGCAAGCCCCTCGATGTTCAGGGCGACGATGCCAGGCCGCGCGGCGACGGCGCCGAGCTCGGGCCAGTCGCCGTAGACCGTGACGCCGGAGACGTCGCGCACGCCCTCGTACAGGCGCCGAGCCATCGCGAGCTCGTGCGCACCCATTGCCGCGACGCCGCCGTTCTCCTCTATGAAGGCCAGGCTGGCAGCCAGGCCCGCGAGCCCGTGGCCGTTGAGCGTCCCCGCCTCCAAGCGCGTGGGCCAGCCTGCCGGCTGCATGGCGTCGAAGCTGTGGACACCGGTGCCGCCGACGTTCCACGGCCGCACGTCCACGCCTTCGGCCACGGCCAGGCCGCCCGTGCCCTGCGGCCCCATGAGCGCCTTGTGGCCCGTGAAGCACACGACGTCGATACCTTGCGCGGCCATGTCGATGGCAAGAAGCCCCGCCGTCTGCGAGGCGTCCACGACGCAGAGCGCGCCCGCCGCGTGGGCGATGCTCGCCACGGCCGCCACGTCCACGGCGTTGCCCGTCACGTTCGACGCGCCCGTGACCACGACCGCGCGCGTGCCGGGGGCGACGAGGCGCGCGAGGTCGGCCATGTCGAGCCGCCCGAGCGCGTCGCAGCCGGCGTGCTCCACGCGCACGCCCCGCTCGGCCGCCAGGCGGTTCAGCGGCCGCAGCACCGAGTTGTGCTCGAGCACCGTGGTGACCACGCGGTCGCCCTCGCCTACCACGCCGTTTATCGCCGTGTTCAGAGCAGCCGTCGAGTTAGGCGCGAAGGCCACGTGGTCCGCGCGCAGGCAGCCCACAAGCGCCGCCACGCGCTCACGGCACTCGTGGACCGCGCGCGCAGCCCCCATGGCGCCCGCGCCGGCGCCGCGCCCCGCGTTGCCGAGCGACCCCATGGCGGCGACCACGGCGTCGACGACCTGCTGCGGCTTGCGCATCGTGGTCGCCGCGTTGTCCAGGTAGATCACGGCACCTCTCCCCTCTTTGGAAAGAAGGGCGCCGCCCGAGCGGCGACGCCCCGAAAACCGGCCGGGCCGCTTGAGCCCCGCACCGAGCTATTGAGCCTTCACGAACTCGAGCATCTGTACCACGTGGAAACCCTCGACCGGCACGCCGCCCTCGGCGAGGCCCTCCTCGAGCGCCCCGCGGTCCTCGGGCGCGGCCTTCCACGCGAGCCCGCAGCCTGCGGAGATCTCGCCCGGCACGGGAATCATGCGCCCCGGCAGGCCCTTCTTGCCGCACAGCTCCTCGCAGCTCATGGCCGCCGCCGTGGTCGGGAAGGTGACCACGAGCGCCGGCCTGCGGACGCGCGGCACGGCCTACGGCCTCACGACGACGGAGGCGCCCGAGAGCTTCTGGGCGATCACGTACATGTTCGTGACCTCGCCCACCGCGAGCTTATCGCTAATACCGTAGAAGTCGGTGCAGGTGCCGCAGGTCATGATCTCGACCCCGGCGTCGGCCAGGTTCTTGAGGTCCTCGAGCGAGTCGGACCCCTCGCAGGTCAGGTAGGCGCCGCCGTTGTAGAAGAGGATGGTCTGCGGCAGCTCGTCGAGCTGGGTGAGCGAGAAGATGAACGCCTTCATGAGCTTCTTGCCCAGGGCGTCGTCGCCCGCGCCCATGACGCCGGCGGAGATCTGCACGACGACGTTCTTCTTGGCGGGGACGTAGCACTCGGCGGACTCGGCCTCGCCGGCGGCGACTGCCACGGCCTCGGACGCTGTGGTCACGCAGCGCCACTCCTTCTCGGCGACCTGCTCGCTCGCAAAGACACAGCCCTTGGAGGCGGCCATGCGGCTCAGGTTCTCGACGGCGACCTCGTTGTCGACGAGGGTCTCGACCTCGCCGGGGCCGCCGAGCGTGCCCAGGGCCTTCAGGGTCTTGACCACGGGCAGCGGGCACGCGTCGCCGCGGGCGTCGATGACGAGCTTGTTCTCGGACATGGGGAGCTTCCTTTCTCGAAGCGTTCATTGACAAGGACGGCGACGCGAAATCGCCGGCAAGAAGCGAATAAAGCGCAGCTCACAGCTACATGGTAACGCGCACGGAGCACTCGGAGCGGGCGCCGGCGCGCCCCACCACCGCCGCCGGCTGGCCGAGCACGCGCAGGCGCCCCGCGTAGACCTCGGCCTCGTCCTCGGGCAGCGCCACGAGCAGGCCGCCGGAGGTCTGCGGGTCGAAGAGCACGTCGGAAAGGTCGAGCGGGACGTCGTCGCCAAGCTCCACGCGCGGGCCGAAGAAGTCCCGGTTGCGGTAGGCGCCGGCAGGGATAAGGCCCATCTGCGCCATCTCGCGGGCGCGCGCCATAACGGGGACGCTGCCGGCGCGGATCTGGA
>CAVJHQ010000008.1:0-40794 GCA_963649365.1 Alloprevotella sp. | reverse complement strand
ACCGAGGCCTCGGCCTGCATGGGCGGCATCGTGGCCTGCAACGCCTCGGGCGCCCGCAGCTACAAGTACGGCCCCGCGCGCCCGCACGTGACGGCGCTGCATGTGGCGCTCGCCGACGGCGACCTGCTCGCGCTGCGTCGCGGCGAGGTCCACGCCGACGGCCGTGTCCTGCGCCTGGTTACCGAGTCGGGCCGCGAGCTCACGCTCGACCTGCCTACCTATCAGATGCCCGCCACGAAGAACGCCTCGGGCTACTACGTGGCCGACGACATGGACGCGATCGACCTCTTCATCGGCGCGTGCGGCACGCTCGGCGTCATCACCCGGATTGAGGTCGCGCTTATGCCCGCGCCCGCCGTCGTGTGGGGCGTGAGCTGCTTCTTTACCTCCGAGGCGGCTGCGCTCGACTTCACCGAGAAGGCCCGTCCCGCGCTCACGCGCGCCGCCGCGATCGAGTACTTCGACGCCGGAGCGCTCGATATCCTGCGCCGCCAGCGCGAGGCCTCGACGGCCTTCTCGGCGCTGCCGAAGCTCGCCGAGGACGCGGCCGTCTGCGTCTACGTAGAGCTCGACTGCGAGACCGAGGACGAGGCGACCGCCGAGCTCTACCGCCTGGGCGAGGTGCTCGAGGCCACGGGCGGTTCCGAGGAAGCGACCTGGGTCGCGCGCACCGAGATCGACCGCGAGAGCCTGATCTTCTTCCGCCACGCCGTGCCCGAGAGCGTGAACATGCTCATCGACGAGCGCCGCCGCACGGACCCCACCATCACCAAGCTGGGCAGCGACATGTCCGTGCCCGACGAGCGCCTGCACGACGTCTTCGCGCTCTATCGCCGCACGCTCGCCGAGGCGGGGCTCGAGTCGGCGGCCTGGGGCCACATCGGCAACAACCACATCCACGTCAACGTCCTGCCGCGCGACGCCGCCGACCACAAGGCGGGCGGCGAGCTCTTCGCGGGCTGGGCCGGCGAGGTCACGGCCATGGGCGGCGCCGTCAGCGCCGAGCACGGCGTCGGCAAGCTCAAGGCAGGCTTCTTGGCAACCATGTACGGGCCGGAGCACATCGCGGAGTCGGCGCGGCTCAAGGCGGAGCTCGACCCGAAGGGCCAGCTCGGGCGCGGCAACCTCTTCGGGGAGGACGTGCTCGAGGCGGCGTTGGAGCAGGTGGCAAGAGGCGCTGAGGGCTCAGGTGCCGTCGGGGTGGCCGCGGGCTCGGCCGGCGCCGCGGGCGCTGTTGCCGCGGGTGCCGCCGCGGGCTCGGCCGGCGCCGCGCCTGCCGCCGGCGAGAAGGGAGGCGAGTAGCGTGAACATCGTCGTCTGCGTGAAGGCCGTGCCGTCCACGACCGAGGTCAAGATGGACCCGAAGACGAACACCATCGTCCGCGACGGCAAGCAGTCCGTGGTGAACCCGTTCGACGCGAGCGCGCTCGAGGTGGCGCTCCGGCTCAAGGACGAGCGGGCGGCGGCGGGGCTGGACACCCGCGTGACCTGCGTCTCGATGGGTATTCCGGCGACCGAGCGCCTGCTGCGCGACTGCGTGGCAAGAGGCGCCGACGCGGGGCTGCTTCTTTCCGACCGCGCCTTCGCCGGCGCGGACACGCTTGCCACGGCGTATGCCCTGACCTGCGGAATCAAGGCTCTGCCGGCGGCGCCGGACCTCATCGTCTGCGGCAAGATGGCCGTCGACGGCGACACGGCCCAGATCGGCCCCGAGCTCGCCGGCGCCTTCGGCGTGCCGTGCGTGGCCGGCGTGACGGAGGTCGTGGGACTCGAGGATTGCGCGGACGCTGAAGGGACCGCGCTTACCCTGCGCCGAGACTCCGACGAGGGCTCTGAGCTGGTGCGCGTTTGTCTTCCGTGCGTCATCACCGTGTCCAAGGACGTGGCCACGCTGCGCATGCCGAGCATCTCCGGCGTGCGCGCGGGCGAGGCCGCGGCCATAGACGTGCTCACGGCCGAGGCCGCGTGCGCCGACGCCGCTCGCTGCGGCCTTACCGGCTCGCCGACGCAGGTCGTCCGCTCCTTCGTGCCCGAGCGCGAGCACGTGAGCGAGCGTATCGAGGGGACGGCCGCCGAGCAGGCCGCGCGTCTCGCCGCAATCGTGAGGGGGATGGAATAATGGCTGGTCTTCTGATCGATGCCGAGAAGTGCGTCGGCTGCGGCCGGTGCGTCCGCGCGTGCGCCAACGGCGGCGTGCGCATCGAGGGCGAGAAGCGCGAGCGCCGCGCCGTGGCCACGGGCGACTGCGTGTACTGCGGCAGCTGTGTGGACGCGTGCCCGGTCGGCGCGATCGCCATCGAGCGCGGGGAGGCGGCCGACGCCGCCGACCTCGCTTCTTACTCGGGGATCTGGGTGTTCTGCCAGGTGGACGGCGCGGGCGCGGTGCTGCCTGTGGCCTTCGAGCTGCTGGGCCGTGCGCGCGAGCTCGCGGCCGTTCGCGGTTGCGCGGTAACGGCGGTCTTGGGCGAGGGGACGGATGCTCCCGAGGGCAATGCCGCCCAGCTCATCGCCGCGGGCGCGGACTCCGTGCTGCTTTGCCGCGACGGACGCCTGGCCGAGAACGACGCCGAGTGCTATGCCCGCCTGATCTGCGACCTCGCGCGCGAGCGCAGGCCCGAGGTCATTCTCTACGGCGCCACCAACTTCGGTCGCGAGCTCGCGCCCGGCGTGGCCGTCCGCCTGCAGACCGGCCTCACCGCCGACTGCACCGTGCTCGAGATGGACGAGGAGTCGGGCCTGCTTCACCAGACGCGCCCGGCCTTCGGCGGCAACTTGATGGCCACCATCATGTGTCCCGCGCACCGCCCGCAGATGGCGACCGTCCGCCCGGGCATCTTCCGCGCGCCCGAGCCCGACGCGGCCCGCGAGGGCACGGTCGAGGAGGTCGTCCTTACCGCCGACGCCGTGCCGCGTGTCGAGGTGCTCGAGCACGCGACGCCCTCCGACGAGCCGTCCATCACCGATGCCGAGCGCCTCGTCGTCGTGGGCCGCGGCATCGGCAGCAAGAAGAACCTCAAGCTGATGCGTCGCCTGGCCGACGCCCTCGGCGCCGAGCTCGGCTGCACGCGCCCGGTCGTGGAGGCCGGCTGGCTCGAGTATCGCCACCAGGTGGGGCAGACGGGCGTCTCGGTGGCGCCGAAGCTGCTGGTCAGCGTGGGTGTTTCGGGCGCGATCCAGCATTTGGCCGGCATCAGCGGCGCCGAGTGCGTGGTCGCCATCAACGAGGACCCTGACGCGCCTATCTTCGGCGCGGCGCAGTACTCGGTGGTCGGCGACGCGGTCGAGGTCGTGACCGCTCTTCTCGCCGAGCTGGAAGGCTAAGCAGGGCCCGAAGCGGCGGAGCGTGGGGCTGAGCAGCCGATGCGAATGCGCTGGAATCTCAGAGTTTGTGCTTTGGGGGCCTGCCGAGAGTCCAGTCGGGCGTTTTCGGGACCCGCCGCGCGCTCGGCGGGCCCCACTGGGGGTTCTGCTGCGCCATGCCGTGCCTGCCGCGCCCCGCCGCGCCCGCACGCCGTGCCCCGCACGCCGTGCCCCGCGCGTCGCCGCCCCGCGTTGTTGTTACCTGCGGTCGCGGACCTTGGCCACGAGCCCCATGGCGGCGGGCATGACCACCATCGCGTAGAGCGCGATCGCCGCGAACATGACAACGTTCTTTGTCGCCGCGCCGAACAGGCTCTTTACCAGGCCCATCCCAAGGGTGACCAGGAGATAGAGGGGGATAAGCCCCACGATTCCGCAGACGATGCGCTCGCGCATGGTGAGCTCGCGGTCGAAGTCGAAACCGCGCCTCTCGATGAGGCGGCCCACCACGTAACCGCCGAGCAGACCGACGCCCTGGAACGAGTCGATCATCATCGCCGAGGGGTCCACGACGAGGCTGCCGCCAGCGTTGTAGTCGAGCGGGTACGGCTTGAGCTGGTAGTAGGCCACCGCCGCGGCGCAGATGGCAAGCCCGGCGATCATCACGAAATAGTCGCGCCTGGGGTCCTCGTCGGTCCAGGCCTCGAGCTTATAGATGGCGAACATCGAGAGCGCCGTGGCGCCGAAGCCGACGAGGACGTCCTGCGGTGTATGGACGCCGAGGAAGTTGCGCGAGAACATGACGAGCGCGACGAAAACCCAGAGCACGGCGCAGAGCGCGCGCCAACCCATTCTCCGCAGCCACTCGCCGACGCCGCCGAAGCAGGCGGTGGCCCAGGTCGAGTGGCCGCTCGGAAAGGAGTAGCCGGTCGCGGCGACCTTGGCGTCCCCGTAGGGCAGCACGCGCGCGTCGCGGATCCAGGGGCGGTATACGCAGAACGTGAGCTTGAGCAGGCCGTTGACGAAGAGGCCCAGCGACAGCCCGCCGATGATGCGCTTGCCCGCCTGGCGGTCGAACGCCCAATAGACGAAGCAGATCATCAGGACCGGGAGCTCGCTCACGGCGATCTTGCTCACGATGCCCATGAACTCGGCCAGGAATATCCCGGTCGCCTCGCGGAGGCGTTGGAGCGCGAGCAGATATTCGATGTCCATGGTCTCTCCTTTGGTCGGCGACGACGGTTGCGCCCTCAATCCGCGGGGCGGCACGGCCTATTCTAAACGGGCGCGCGAGGGCCCGGGCATGCGTTTAAGGCGGAGGCGGCGCTGACAACGAGGGCCATTCTCCGCAATTCAGAAAGCTAAACAATCTGACGGGATTATTACGGACGTTATGCCCCGATTTTGGGCCTCAAACGGCTGTGAGAATCCCGTCAGATTGTTTAGGTAGCCAAAGTGGATGCCGCGGCGTCGCCGCCGCCGACGCGTCACCGCGCCGCCGTCTCGCCGTCAGCGCTTCTCGCCGCTCCGCGCCGCGTCAAGCTCTATGCAACGGCGCAGCCACCGGCAGGTGCCCTCTTCTCGCTCGACGGCGCCGAGAAGGACCAGGTAATCGCTCCAGCCTTTGTCGTCCAAGGCGCTCGGGTCACCACCGGTGAGCTGCGCCTCGTTCGCGCGCAGGTGTCCGAGGCGCTCCTCATGCGCGGCAAGCTGGCCGCGCAGCAGCGCTTCTCGCTCGCCGGGTTTCAGGCAGTCTGCGAAGAAGAGCTGCAGCCGGAACTCGTCCTTGGGCGTGGGCTTGAGCTTCTGCGGCTTACGTTCCCAGGCAAGAAACGCGCGCCGCCCCTCGGCGGTTATGGAGTAGCGCTTCTTCTCCAGGGCGGTGCCGCTGGTCTCGACCTCGAAGGTCACGAGGCCCTCGTCGGCGAGCGAGCGCAGCTCGGGGTAGATCTGGCTGTGGCGCGCGCTCCAGAACTCCGAGAGCGAGGAGCTGAACGCGCGCGTGAGCTCGTAGCCGGTCATGTCCTCGCGGTTGAGCAGGCCGAGCACGGCGTATCTGAGGGTTCCCATCGTTTGTCTCCGTCGACGCTTGCGGTGCTTACGCAAGTATCGCACGAGTGTTACATGTTGAGAAGAACATGTAAGCATTGACATAAGAACAACCTGCGAATATTCTCGTCTCGTCACCTTAGCGAGAGGAGCCTCTATGCCCTGCACGGCCTTCGTTCCCAAGTTCCCGAACCTGAGCTCGCCCATCACCATCGCCGGCCAGACCTTTGCCAACCGCATGTTCTCGGCGCCCATGGGCGGCACCGACATCACGAACGACGGCTGCATCGGGCCCAAGTCGACCGCCTTCTACGAGCTGCGCGCCTGGGGCGGCGCGGCGGCGGTCACGGTCTCGGAGTGCATGGTGCACCCGGCCACCGACGGCAGCCACGCCTACCACCTCGACGAGTCCATCCTGAACTCGCTCGCCTCGGCCACCTACACGGCCGACGCGATCAACCGCCACGGCACGGTCGCGAGCCTCGAGCTCTCGCACTCCGGCATGTACGCGGGCACCTACATGACCGACAAGACGCGCCAGCACGAGATGCACCAGTGGGGCCCGTCCGCGACGGTGCGCCCCGACGGCGTGGAGGTCCGCGCCCTCTCCGTCGAGCAGCTGCGCGAGATCGCGGCGGCCTACGGGCACGTCGCCGGCCTGGCCAAGCGCGCCGGCTTCCGCATGCTCATGATCCACGGCGGCCACGGCTGGCTCATCAACCAGTTCCTCTCGCCGTACTTCAACCACCGCGCCGACGAGTACGGCGGCAGCCTGGAGAACCGCTGCCGCTTCGCCTGCGAGGTGCTCGACGCCGTGCGCGAGGCCGTGGGCCCGCGCTTCCCGATCGAGTTCCGCATGAGCGGCTCCGAGCTCTTCGAGGGCGGCTACGACCTGGACGAGGGCGTGCGCATCGCGCAGGCGCTGGAGTCGCGCGTCGACCTGCTGCACGTGTCCGCGGGCACCTATCAGCGCGGGTTCGGTCTCACGCACCCCTCCATGTTCGAGGACCACGGCCGCAACGTGTACCTTGCCGCGGAGATAAAGAAGCACGTCAGCGTGCCTGTGGCCACGCTCGGCGGCCTCAACGACCCGGCTCAGATGGAGGAGATCGTCGCCTCGGGCAAGGCCGACGTGGTGTACATGGGCCGCGCGCTCCTGGCCGACCCGGAGCTGCCGCGCAAGGTCGTCTCGGGCCGCGACGAGAGCATCGTGCGCTGCCTGCGCTGCTTTACCTGCATGGCCGAGCGCGCCGCCACCTCCACGCGCCGCTGCACGGTGAACCCGCTGATCGGCCGCGAGATGGAGGGCCACGAGGTCGCGCCTGCGCCGCGCCGCCGCCGCGTGCTGGTCGCGGGCGGCGGCCCCGGCGGCCTCTACGCCGCCTACACCGCCGCGCGCCGCGGCCACGACGTCGTGCTCTACGAGAAGGAGGCCGAGGTCGGCGGCGTGCTCAAGGGCGAGCAGGCCATCCCCTTCAAGCACGAGATGTACGAGCTCGCCGGCACCTACGCGCGGCTTGCCGCCGAGGCCGGGGCGCAGATCCGCTGCGGCGTCGAGGTCACGCCGGAGCTCGTCGCGGCCGAGGCGCCCGACGCGCTCATCGTGGCCGTCGGCTCCACGCCGCTCGTGCCGCCGATCCCGGGCCTGGCCGACCCGCGCGTGATCCTGGCCACCGACTACTATCTGCGCGAGGCCGAGGTGGGGGAGCGCGTGGTCGTGCTCGGCGGCGGCCTCGCGGGCTGCGAGCTGGCCATCCACCTGGGCAGACTTGGCAAGAAGGTCGCGCTCGTGGAGATGCGCGACGCGCTCGCGCCGGACGCGAACGTGCGTCACCGGCCGCTGCTGCTCGAGCAGGTCGCGGCCCACGTGGACGCGCGGTGTGGCCTTCGCTGCGTCGAGGTCGGCGAGACGGGCGTGGCCTGTGAGGATGCGTCGGGCGAGCGCGTGGAGCTTGCGGCCGACACCGTGATCTGCGCCCTCGGCCAGAAGCCGCGTGCCGACGTGGCCGCGAGCCTGCGCGGGTGCGCGCCCTTCGTCCGCGTTATCGGCGACGCCGGCCGCGTGAGCACCATCACGAACGCCGTTTATGAGGGCTACCACGCGGCGCTCGACATCTAACCCCGTTTGGGGACAGGTTAAAACCTGCAGCTGAAAAGGGACGGGTTGCTTTCCGCGGAAGGAGAGCAACCCGTCCCAAATGCGCTGCAGGAGATAACCTGTCCCCAACCGGCTGCAGGAGATAACCTGTCCCCAAACGTTAGTCCGGCCAGACGAACTCGGTGCGGCCGGCCTCGCCGCCGTCGATGAGCAGGTTCTGGCCGGTCATGAAGCGGTTCGTCACGCCCACGAAGTAGATCCACTCGGCGATCTCGGCCGGCTCGGCCCAGCGGCGCAGCGGCGTCAGGTCCATGATGCGCCCCCACATCGCGGGGTCGTCCATCACGGGACGGTTGAGCTCGGTGGCCACGCCGCCCGGGTCGACGCTGTTGCAGATGGCCTGCGGGGCAAGCCTTCCGGCGACGTTCTTGGTGTAGGCCGCCACGCCGCCCTTGCTCGCCGCGTAGACGGGAAACTCGCTGCCCGTGTGCGCGCTCGCGGAGCCGACCATAACCACAGAGCGGATGCGCGGCGCGGGGGTCCGTCCGAGCTCGCGTTTCTCGCCCTCGCAGGGGCCCGCGAAGGCGTAGCGCTCTGTCACGTTGATGGTTCCGCGCAGGTTCACGGCGAGGTCGTCGGGCGATCCCTGGACACCGGCGTTGTTTACCAGAACTTCCGGCTCCAGGCCCGCAGGCAGGCTCGCCGCATCCGCCACGTCGCAAATAAAGTGCTGGTAAGAAGCACTTTCTATAGTTGCCTCGGCCACGTCGAGCCCCCAGACGCGGTGCCCCTCGGCCAGGAACTTCTCCGCGGTCGCGCGCCCGATGCCCGACGACGTGCCGGTGATGAGGACGTCCATTACGCGCGCGCCTCGAGCTCGGCCGCATGCTTCTGGACGTAGTCCTCGCCCACGCCCTCGCGCTCCCAGCCGGAGGCCACGCGGAAGCCGACGGGCGAGAGCAGGATCTCGCAGGCGAGCTCGGCGAGCGCGCCCGTGATGGAGCAGGTGATGACCTGGACCGGGGTCCAGCCGAAGAAGTTGTACGACACGATAAGGGCGAAGACGAGGTTGTCCACGAACTGGCCCACGCCGGTGGACACGTAGCTGCGCAGCGCGAACTTGGCGAAGCTGCCGTCGTCGGTAAGGTGGCCGATGAACTGGTTGACGTGCGAGTTCACGAACGAGGAGCAGAGCATGGCCACGGAGCTGCCCAGCACGACGTACCAGGAGCCGCCGATCGTCGAGTTGAGCGCCGCGTTGACCTCGAGCGACTCGGTCGTGTAGTAGGCGCCCCACATGCCGGGCGCGAGGGAGACGAGCCAGAAGAGCAGGCTCACGGCCAGGTTGCAGGCAAGGGCCATGACGGAGACCTTGACGGAGGCCTTGGGCCCGAAGCGCTTGCAGATCATGTCCTGGCACAGGAACGCGACCCAGCTCAGGGTGAAGCCGCAGTCGAGCGCGAGGTAGGGGAGGCTCACGAGCTCCTTGTTCGCCAGCAGGTTCATGAGGATGACGCTCACGACGAACACGGTGATGGTGGAAGCGGGGATGCTTCGCAGGAGGATCTTGTAGTCCTCAAGGGTCTCTTTAAGCATGGCTATTCCTTTTCTCCTTTGGTTTTAGCTTCTAACGCGCTGGATATCGGACCCGAACAGCGCGGGCGCACGACCCGCAGGCGGTGCGCCGTAGCAGAGGATAGCCGCCCCGATGGAGGAAGGCAAGGGATGAGGGCAAGAAGCGGGCGAGATACCTGGCCTTCCTCTCGGCGCGGCGGGCCGTGCCAGGGTTTTCGCGCAATTGAACACGGTGTTGAGAAGCGCGGCCCCTATCTGCGGGTATAGTTACATCGGTTCGCTTGTCGACCCAAAAAATACCTCACATAACATCGCGTCACAGGAGGGGGAAGCCATGAGCCTCAGCGATCTCCAGTCTCTTCTCGACCTTTACGACTACGCCGACGGCCCTCTGCAGGTGGCGTTGCTGATCGTGGGCGCCCTCATCGTCGTGGTCGGGCTCTTCGCCCTTATCACCTCTATCTGGCTGAGCATCTCCTACATCAAGTACAACAGGCGCCAGAACTCGGCCGGTATCACCGGCGAGGAGGCGGCGCGCCGGATTCTCGACGGCAACGGCCTCCAGAACATCAAGATCAAGACCAGCGGCTCGCTCATGTTCGGCAACAGCTACAGCCACTACTTCAAGAAGGTCCGCCTGCGCCGCCGCACCATCGAGAAGACGAGCATCGCGTCCCTTGCCATGGGCAGCCAGAAGGCCGCGCTCGCCGTGCTCGACAAGGAGAACGACCCCGACATGCGCAAGCGCGTGCGCATGGTGCCGATCATCTCGTTCGGGCCGTTCGCCTTCATCCCGCTCGTGATCGTCGGCGTCGTGATCGACGTGCTGCTGTTCAACGGCACGGGCTGGGTGACCATGGCCGCGGCCGTCGCGGGCCTGTTGTTCTACATCTTCTCGCTCGCGCTCTCGGTGTGGACCCTGCGCACCGAGAAGAAGGCCCAGGAGCGCACCTACGTGCTGCTGCGCGAGCAGCGCATGGCCACCGAGGACGAGATCGACGCCATGCACAAGCTGTTCCGCCTCTACAACATCCAGTACATCAACGACATCGTGCTCTCGTTCCTCGAGGTCATCTACTACATCCTGCAGATCCTGGCCGACAAGGACCTGAGCATCTCCAAGTAGGGCCTCGCGCGGCCCGCGCCCGGCGGGCGCCCTACTGCGCCTCGACCACCTTGGCCATGGCGTCGACGAAGCGCTGGACGTGCGGGGCGGGGTCGCGCGGGTAGGCGAGGAAGCACGGCACCTCGATGCCGCAGTCGAGCGGCACGCCGGCGAACCCGGGGTGGATGCCGGACCAGGCGCCGCTCGTGACCACCACGTCGCCCGCCTCGGCGGCGTCGTTGAAGAGCGCGAAGTCGAAGCTCTGCACGTCGACGACCTCGATGCTGTGGTCGCGCTTGAGCACGTGGCGCAGCTGGTCGGTGGCGTCGTTGGCGTGGCGCAGCATGCGCACGCGAATGCCGCGCAGGTCATCGAAGGTAAGCGTTTCTTTCTTTGCGAGCGGGCTCGTGCCCACGACGTCGATGGAGAAGGGCGTGCTGAAGATGGGGAGCAGCCGGCACATGCCGCCCCAGCGCACCGTCGAGTAGCTCGTCTGGACGACGTCGACCTCGGCGCCGAGCCGCGTCATCACGCTCGAGCGCGTGTCGTAGAGGTCGCCGATGGTCACGATCTCGAGCTTGAGGTCGGGCACGAGCGCGTGCACCAGCGGCCAGAGCGCCTGGGTGTTCTTGCCGGGGCACATGAGCGAGACGCCGAGGCGGACCGACGCGCCGCCGCCGATGTTGCGCGCCCGCCAGAGCGCGGCCGACGACTCGGCCATGATCTTGCGCGCGTCGGAGATAAGCGCCGCGCCCGCCTCGGTGGGGCTGACGCCCGTGTGCGAGCGCTCGAAGACGACGACGCCGTACTCGGCCTCGAAGGTCGTCACCTGCTTGACGAGCGCCGGCGTCGATATGCTCAGCCGCTCGGCCGCCCTCGTGAAGCTGCCGAGCTCCGCCGCCGCCACGACGGCGTCCAACCTCCGGTCGTACATCCTAGCCTCCCAGCGCATGCGCAATGTGGCCCCGCGTACCTGAATTGGTTGAAACTCTTCTGTGAACCTCTGGTTCACAAGATAACACCTTATCGGTAATTCCGCGCCGTCTTCGAGCGTCCTAGCATTTTCGGTGGCATGTTTGAGCACGTAGAAAGGGAGTCAACTATGGAAAACTGGCTGAACCTTAAGGGCGATGTCTGCGCCGTCACCGGCGCGCTCGGCGGCATGGGCGTCGAGATCTGCCGCGAGTTCGCGCGCAACGGCGCCAACGTCGTCCTTCTCGACCTCGACGAGGAGAAGGTCAAGACCTCCGCGGCCGCGCTCGCCGAGGAGTTCGGCATCCACGCCGAGGGCTACCGCATGGACGCCACGAGCGAGGACGAGGTCCAGGCCGCCGTCGACGCCGCCGTCGCCGACTTCGGCCGCGTGGACGTCCTCGTCAACACCGCCGGCATCCTGCGCTTCTCGCCGATGGAGGACCTGCCGCTCTCCGACTTCGAGGCCGTCCTCAAGGTCAACCTCACCGGAACCTTCATCGCGTCGCAGCGCTTCGGCCGCCAGATGATCAAGCAGGGCGCCGGCCGCCTGGTGCACATCTCCACCGCCGCCTCCTACACGCCCGAGACCTTCTCCGGCGTCTACTCCTCCACCAAGGCCGGCGTGAACATGCTCTCCAAGATGCTCGCCGCCGAGTGGGGCCCCTACGGCGTCCGCTCAAACTGCGTGTGCCCGTGCTTCGTCAAGACCCCGATGTCGGCCAACTTCTACGCCGACCCGCAGGTCGAGAAGGACCGCAGCCGCCTCATCGCCACGCGCCGCATCGGCGAGGTGACCGACATCGCCAACGCCGTCATGTTCCTGGCCTCCACGCGCTCGGACTTTACCACCGGCGCCGAGATCATGGTCGACGGCGGCTTCTCCAACATGATGGGCGACCTCACCGCCAAGCCGGGCGGCCGCCGCGCCTACGCCGAGAACTACCTCAAGAACAAGGGCGTCGCGCTCTGGACCGACGAGGCCGGCGTCAAGACCCCGACCGACCAGTAGGCCGACCCGCCCGCACCTGCAAATGGGACAGTCCCTTTTGCAGGTGAAACGGAAACGACCTGCAAAAGGGACTGTCCCTTTTGCAGGTGACGTACTGAACAAGCAGAAAGAGACCCAAACAGCATGGCAACGGATTCCTCCAACAAGGGGCGCGCCGCGGTTCTCTCCGCCGCCTGCGTCACCATGTTCTTCATCTCCAACATCGCGCTCTACTCCGTGGTGAGCAAGAACCTCTGCGCGGTGTACACCGACTGGTCGGGCGCGCTTACCTGGGCGTTCCCGGTCTTCCAGACCATCATGGCCGTCACGGGCATCTTCGCCGGCCGCATCTCCGACAAGATCGGCCCGCGCAACATCGTGATCGCCGCCGCCGTCCTCTACGGCGTGGGCTGGTTCATGTGCGGCACCGTGACCGCGCCCTGGCAGTTCTACCTGTGGTTCTCCGTGGTCGCCGCCATCGGCAACGGCCTCGGCTACAACCCGGCCCTGACCACCGGCCAGAAGTGGTACATCGACAAGAAGGGCCTCGCCTCCGGCATCACCCTGGCCGCCTCCACGGCCGGCCCGGCGCTTCTCTCCCCGGTCTTCGCGTCGTTCCTTATCCCGACCTTCGGCGTCTTCACCGCGCTCAAGGTCATGGGCGTGCTCTTCCTCGTGACCATCGCGGCCTCGGCCTTCTTCCTCAAGGCCCCCGAGAAGGGCTGGCTGCCCGAGGGCTACGTGGCCCCCGCCGCCGGCGCCCACGCCGGCACCTTCGGCGACCTGACCCCCGGCGAGATGGTCCGCACCCCGCGCTTCTGGGTGCTTATCGCCACGTTCGCCTTCGCCGCGACCGCCGGCACCCTGCTCGTGGGCAAGGTGGCCTCCATCGCCGCCGTCCAGCTCTTCGAGGACCCGAACTCCGCGGCCGCCGTCGCCCTGGGCGGCACCGTCGTCACCGTGAACACGCTCGCGAACCTCGTCGGCCGCCTCTCCTTCGGCCAGATCACCGACAAGCTCGGCGGCTACAAGTCCCTTCTCGTCATGCTCGTGATCACCATCTTCGCCCTCGTGCTCATGTCCATGAGCTTCTCGGTCGCGATGTTCTTCGTGGCGCTGGCCCTGCTCGGCTTCAGCTTCGGCGCGCTGCTCGTCATCTACCCGCCGCTCACGGGCGGCGCCTTCGGCACCTCGAACCTGGGCGTCAACTACGGCATCATGTTCCTCGGCTACGCCGCCTCCACCTGGATCAGCCAGCCGATCACGGCCGTGCTCTACCACGCCGACGCCGGCAACGCCGCCTACCAGCAGTCCTTCTACGGCGCCATCGCCATCGCGGCCGTCGCCGTCGTGCTCACCGTCTACATGATGGTGTCCGATGCGAAGAAGGCCCAGGCGTAAGGGTTTTACCTGGGGCGGGTTCGCGTCCTTCTCGCGCCCGCCTTTCTCGCCGCCGCGCGCGGCGCCTCTCCTCGCGGCCCGGCCGCTACCCTTCGCTCAGGCGGCCGGGCCGCACTTCTTACTAGATAAAAGGAGCAACCATGTCCGAGAACCAGAGCCAGAGCCCCGTCCGCATCGCCGTCATCGGCGCCGGCGCTATGGGCCGCAACCACATCCGCTTCGTCACCGAGGAGCCCGAGGCCGAGCTCGTCGCCATCGCCGACGCCTTCGAGGGCGCCCGGCCTGTGGCCGAGGCCGCCGGCGTGCCCTTCTTCACCGATCCCGCGGAGCTGATGGACGAGGTCAAGCCCGAGGCCGTCATCATCGCCACCCCCAACGACCTGCACCTTTCCGTCGCGCGCGAGGCCGTGCGCCGCGGCATCGTCCCGCTGGTCGAGAAGCCTATCTCCAACGACCTCGCCGACGCCGAGGCGTTCGCCGCCGAGGCCGAGGCCGCCGGCGTGCCCGTGCTCGTGGGCCAGCACCGCCGCCACAACCCGTTCGTGAACAAGGCCAAGCAGATCATCGAGTCCGGCGAGCTGGGCCGCCTCACCGTCTCGAGCTTCCATTACATGATCTACAAGAACGACGAGTACTTCGACGTCGAGTGGCGCCGCAAGAAGGGCGCGGGCCCGATCCTCGTCAACCTCGTGCACGACGTCGACCTGCTCCGTTACCTGCTTGGCGAGCCCGTGGCCGTCCAGGGCATGCAGTCGAGCGCCGCGCGCGGCTTCGAGACCGAGGACTCCGCCGTGGTCAACGTCCGCTTCGCCGACGGCAGCCTCGCGTCCATGACCATCTCCGACGCGACCGCCTCGCCTTGGAACTGGGAGGCGACCGCCCGCGAGGACCCGCAGTACCGTCCGTTCGACGCCGACGCGTACTTTATCGGCGGTACCAAGGGCGCGCTCTCGCTGCCGCGCCTGCACCAGGTGAGCTACGACGGCGCGTCCAGCTGGCACAAGCCGCTGCAGACCACGGTGCCCGCCGTCGACCCGGCGCTGCCGCACAAGATGCAGCTCAAGCACTTCGTCAAGGTCGTCCGCCGCGAGGTCGCGCCCGTCGTGACCCCGGCCGACAACGTGAAGACCCTGCGCTGCCTCAACGCCGTCAAGCAGGCTGCCGAGACCGGCGAGCTCGTCGAGCTCTAGCTTTCGACGCCGGCGCGGGCCGTCCGCCCCGTAAGCGTGCCGCGCAGCAATCAGCGATGGCCGTCCGCCCCGTAACCCCGCCGCGCAGCAACCGGCCGCCCTGAGAGCGCGCCGCGCAGTAACCGGAACGCGTGATTTGCCCCAGAATCGAAGGTCGCAGCAACCTCGGATTGCTGCGACCTTCGTTTTTAGGGCGCTTCCTGCCGGCTCGTTGCTGCGCGGCGCGTTTCCGGGGCGGGCGGCGTCCGTCGCGATCGAATCCGCTCCTGTGAGGGCGGGCATCAGCCTTTTGGGTCAGTAAAAACGAGCTCGGCGCGCGGCCTCGAACAGGCACGAGACCGCCGCGCGGAACAAAAATACGAAACTCGTGACCAGTTTGGCGGTTTGGCCGGTATAGGGCCTCTATACCCGCCGCTGACCTGGGCTTTTGTGGCTGAGAAAGCCTGTCTACTCGTCAAACCCCGTAACTGCCCACGACTTTCGTAAAAATGGCGCCGCCCTACTCGAGATACCGCTCGCGGAGCGCCGCAAGCTCTTCACGGCCGAGGCCGTACTCGCTCTGAAGGAAGGCCTCGCGCCCGGGGCCCTCGGTGCCCATGGCGGCGAGCACGGCGCGCAGGTCGGCCTCGCTGACGCTGTTCGCGCGACGCCACATCTCGACGTCGCTCAGGTAGGGCGGAAGCGGCTCTGGCGGGTTGTCGATCAGCTCCGCTCGGTACGCGTTGGTAAGAAGGAAGTTCCCCACGATTGCCTCGTCCGAGACGCCGAGGATCGTGAGGATGAGCGCGGCCGCGATGCCGGTGCGGTCTTTACCTGCGCTGCAATGGAAGTACAGCGGCGCGTCGCCTGCGACGAGGCGCTCGACGAGCGCGTGCAGCGCGGGGTTTTCGCGCACCATCGTGAGGTAAAGCGTCCGCATGATGTCCTCTGCGCCGCCCACGCCCTGCATGCGCGCGATCGCGTCGGGAGAGAAGTCCATCTCGGCGCCGCTCGGCTCGTACATGCCGGCCACTCGCTGGTAAGAAGCGCCGTCGGGAACGTATTCCGGGTGCTCGGCGGCTTCCGACGCTGCACGCAGGTCGAACACGCACCGCAGGCCCAGGGCGTCGATAGCGGCGCGCTCCTCTTGCCCAAGGCCCTCGAGCGCGGAGCCTCGGTACAGCAACCCATGCCGCACATGACGGCCGTCGCGGGCCTCGATGCCGCCGAGCTCGCGGATGTTCCTGACTGCGGAGAGCCCGGGCACACGCCCGGGCAGCGTCTCGTCTTCGCTCATGTCACTATCCTTCTCTGTGTGAATTTTGCTTCCGGCGTTGTGCACGCTGCGCCTATAGCGCCCGCGCCCATTCGTCGGCGAGGCTCGCCCAACTGGCGTTGTGCGGGTTGACGTGCTCGCCGTTTGCAGAGGTCGTATGGTCGCACAGGCCGCTCCCGTGGTGCCCTTCGCGATAAATGTGCAGCTCGCACGGTACCCCGAGTTCCATCGCGCGGGCGGCCAGGCGCGCCGTGTCGGTAGCAGGCACAAGCCCGTCCTCGGACGTGTGCCACAGGAAGAGCGGCGGCATCGACGCGTTGGCGCGCTCCACGAGGTCGACTTCGGCGCGCTGCTCGTCGCTGGGGCGCTTGGTCCCGCAAACGGCGAGCGCGGAGAACTCCTGAAGCGCGACGTCGCCCCGCTCGAGAGCGCGAAGCATCGGGTAACAGCCGATCACGCCGCGCGGCCGCGACGTCTCGCCGAAGTCCCGCCAGCGCTCCGCTAGCGAGACCGCCACGTGCGCCCCCGCGGAGAACCCCATGATAAAGATGCGCTCGGGATCGACGCCTAGCTCATCGGCGTGTTCGCGGACGTAGGCCACTGCGCGCGCCGCCTCGCCCACCTGCACGGGGTAGCGCGCGGCGAGGTTCGGCTCGGGCTCGACACCTTGCCCGGGAGCTTCCAAAAGCACCGAGTAGCGCAGAATAAGCACCTGGTAACCCATACCAAGCCATCTTGCGGCGACAGGCTCGGCCTCGCGATGGGCAAGGTTGAGGTACCCGCCGCCCGGAGCCACGATCATCGCCGGCCGTGCCCGAACCTCGTCTGTCGAGACGTGCGGATCGATCGCCCAGCCTTCGAGCCGCGCGCCGGTCTTCTCGTTAAGCGTGACGTTAATCGTCTGCATAGTTTCCCCTTCGCTCATTGGTTGCGGTACTCGTTGGGTGTCTGGCCCGCGTACTCGCGGAAGCGCTTGTAGAACTGGGTGAGGTTGCTCACGCCGACCTCGGCCGCGACCTCGGCCACCGTCATCTTCGTGCCCTGTAGCATCATGGTCGCGCGCTTCATGCGCTCCTCGTTGACGAGCTGCTTGAAGGTCTGCCCCGTCTCTCGGCGCACCGCGGCGCTAAGGTAGGTCGCGTCGTAGCCGAGCGCCGCGGCCATCTTCCCGAGGTTACCCTCGCGGTAGTTGAGGGCTACGTACTCGCGGATTCGGCCGATAAGGGCCTGGCGCCCCTCGAGCTCGGCCTGCGACCTCACGTCCGTCTCGTAGGTGCGGATTAGGTGCGTGAGCAGAGCCTCGGCGAGTGAATCGATGATGTCGTCGGAACCGGCGGCGGGATCGAGCTTCTCGCAGAGGATCCGGTCAACGAGGCAGCGCGCGAGCTCGTCGTCGCGCGACTGGTAGACGCGGCTCTCCATGTGGGCGGAGTTTCGCGTGCTGAGCGCGAGCGCGAACCTGGACCCGAGGCGCGTCGCCGTCTTGAGAAAGTAGTCGTCGAAGAAGCGGTCGTTCAGCACGATGTTCACCGCGAAGTCGTTGGGCCCGGTGGCCTCGACGCCGTGCGGCACGTGCCGGTCGGCTACCAGGCAATCGCCGGCGCTCAACGTGACGGGCGCGCCGTCCACCGTCATCTTGAACTCGCCTGCGTAGCAGTAGGTGAGCAGCACGTACTGGTAGATGTGCTCAGGCGTGGCCACGGCGTTGATGCCGTGGATCGAGACGGCGTGGCAGCTACCGCCGAACTCGCGCTCGGCGGTAAAGATGTAGACGGGCCTCTCCCCGAAGTTGACGACCGGGTACTTGGCGCGCATGTGCGCGATGACCTCCTCCTCCGTCACGTTGGGGACGTCGGAGGATTCACGTACGACCGCTTTGAGTTCCTCAAGCTTCATAGGCATCCAAAATAATGACAGTGACTGACGAAAGAATTGCTATTGCTGCACGTAAATAACCAAATCTAAGGTTGTTTTACAAGATAAGAAAGACTATAGCACGAAGGAGTCTGCATGGATGTGCCTTGGATCTCGGGACCGGAATTCGACTATGGCGAGAACGACGCCGGCTACTACGCCGACCATCGCGACCACGTGCTCTCGACGAGCTTCGAGCTGGCGTCGGTGCCGGCCGCGGCCGAGCTTCGCATCGCGGTGCTGGGCTTCGCGGACGTGCGCGTCAACGGCCGGCGCCTGGGCGTCGAGCTTCTCGGCTCGTGGACGAACCCCACGAAGACCATCTACCACGACGTCCTCGACGTGACGCCATTCCTGGTCGCCGGCGAGAACCGCGTCGAGGTGGAGCTCGGAAACGGCTGGTACAACCCTTCGCCGCTCACGCTCTTCGGCAAATACAACCTGCGCGAGCGGCTGGCCGAGGTGGGCACGCCGGCTTTCCAGGCCGAGCTCGCGGCCGACGGCTCGGTGGTCCTGGCCACGGGGGAGGGATGGTCCTGCGAGCTTGGCAACCGCGTGTTCAACAACATCTACCTGGGGGAACGCGTCGACTTCACGCTCGAGCCCGCCTCGGCGCCCGTGCGCGTGGCCGCAGTCCCCGCCGGCGAGCCGCTGCGCTGCCCGGTGCCCCCGTGCCGCAGGTTCGGCTCGGTGGCGCCGGTCTCCGCCCGCCCCACAGGCGGCGGCGTGCTCTACGACTTCGGCTCCATGGTCACGGGCACGGTGGAGCTTGAGCTTCAGGCGCCTGCCGGGACGGCCGTGCGCGTGAGCTACGCCGAGGACCTCGACGAGGCGGGGAACCCCTGCTACGACACGAACTATGCCGGTCTCGTCGGCCTGCGGCTGCCCGACGGCAGGCTCGTTCCCGGCGGCGAGGGCGGACCTGCCACCGGCCTTGAGCAGGACGTCATTGTCTGCGGTGAGGGGCGAAGCAGTTTCTGCGGCCTCTTCTCCACGCATTCGTTCCGCTACGCGCTCGTGGAGGGCGCGCCCGAGAGCGCGGTCGTCTCTTTCTACGCGTCCCCTGTGCACACGGAACTCGGCCAGGCGGGTTCTCTGCGGTTCAATCATGCGCTTTACCAGCGACTTTACGACGCCGCGATCGCGACCAAGCTCAACAACGTCCATGGCCTGTGGGAGGACTGTGCCCGAGAGCGCCTGGGCTACGGCGGCGATATGGTGGCTCTCGCGCACTCCAACTTCATGGCGTTCGACTGCTCGGATTTGATCGTGCGCACCCTGCGCGCCTTCCGTGACGACCAGACGGCGGCCGGCGGCGTGCCGGAGACGGCGCCGTACATGGGCATTCAGTCCAACGGCACGGCGCAAGGGGAGGGGCCGTTGCTCTGGCAGCTCGCGTATCCCTATTTGGCTGTGCAGGCCATCCGCTACTATGGTCTGCGCGACGAGGTCGCCGTTGAGTGGCCCTACATCAAGAAGTTGCTGGACTACCTGCTCGGCCGCGACCCCGAGGAGCTCGCCTCGCGTTGCTTGGGAGACCACGGCAGCGTCCAGACGGTCGGCGCCTTCGGTTCCGGCACGCCGGACAAGGAGTTCGTGGGCTGGTGCTCCATCCTGTGGATGGCGCAGCTGGGCGCCGAGCTCGAGCGCCTTATGGGGGACAACCGGGGTTACGGGGAGAAGGCTACCCAGCTCAGGCCGCGAATCGTCGAGCGCTTTGCCCGCGAGGACGGCTCCTTCGGCGACGGCACGCAGACCTCCTACGCCTTCGCGGGGGCCCTTGGCCTCGCCGATGCCCAGCGGATGGCCGACACGCTCGCGGCCCGAATTGCCGAGCAAGACGGCGTGCTTCTCACCGGCATCTTCGGCACGATGCTCGCGTTTGGGCTGCTCCACGCCCATGGCCACGACGCCGAGGTAGAGGGCTGGCTGCTGCGCCGCGGCGAGCCGAGCTTCTCGCACATGCTTGCCAACGGCTCGGGTGCTTTGGCCGAGGAGTTCTATACCAAGCTCTCGTCGCTCAACCATGCCATGTTCTCGAGCTACCTGCAGTGGATGTACCAGGCGCTCGGCGGCATCGAGGTGGCAGCCGACGCCTTCGCGGGCGACCACGTGGTCGTCGACCCGTACTTCTCGCCGGAGCTCGACGGCTGCATGGCGTCGTGGGAGGGCCCGAGCGGCCGTGTCGAGGTCACGTGGCGCCGCGGCGCGGACGGCGCGCTTTCGCTCGAGGTGCGCACGAGCGGCATGATGCGCGCCGAGATTTCTCCCCGCGTACTCGCGCGGCCTGGAATTACCATCACAAAAAATGATACTCACCAACACGAGAGCTGACATTGCCGCACCAAACAGCTACGCAATATGGTTATCACAGCAAATGCAAATGTCTAGACAGCATTAGAATCAAAGGTAAAGAAGGAAAGGAACAAGCATGGCAGACAACGCCAAGATCGCTTCCGACGTCCTCGCCGCAGTGGGCGGCAAGGAGAACGTCGACAACGTGATGCACTGCTTCACCCGCCTCCGCTTCAGCCTCAAGGACCTCGACGCCGCCGACGACGCCAAGGTCAAGGCCGTTGAGGGCGTCATCGGCACCCAGCTCAAGGGCGGCCAGTACCAGGTCGTCATCGGCCCGACGGTCCCCGAGGTCTACAAGGAGGTCGTCGCCCTCGGCGTCACCGCCTCCGGCTCCGTCGACGAGAAGGTCGATGAGGACGCCCCCAAGGAGAAGCAGAAGCTGACCGCCGCCGGCGTCGGCAACGCCATCATCGACTACATTTCCGGCTCCGTCGTGCCCCTGATCCCGGTCCTTATCACCGGCGCCCTCTTCAAGACGCTCGCCGCCATCTTCGGCTCCACGATGCTCAACATCTTCGCGGACGACTCCGAGTTCATCTTCATCTGCAACATGGTTTCCAACGCCGCGTTCTACTTCATGCCGATCCTGGTCGGCGCCGCCGCGGCCAAGAAGCTCGGCATGAACTCCTTCATGGGCGCCTTCATGGGCTGCCTGCTCATCGAGCCGAACTTCCTCGCCCTGGTCGGCACCGAGGGCGCGACGTTCAACGTCTACGGTATTCCCGCCGTCCTCAAGGACTACTCCAGCTCTGTCGTGCCCATCCTTCTGTGCGTCGCGGCCATGGCCCCGATCCACAAGCTCTTCGACAAGCTTCTCCCCAACGAGGTCCGCACCATCTTCTCCCCGTTCCTGACCATGCTCGTCATGCTTCCGCTGGGCTTCTGCCTGCTTGCCCCGCTCGGCAACTATGTTGGCGTCGGCATCGCCTCCTTCCTCGGCTGGCTCTCCGGCACCCCGTTCGGCTGGCTCGCCACCACCATCATCGCCGGCCTCTGGGGCGTCCTGGTCCTCACCGGCATGCACCTCGGCCTTGCCGCCATCGCCCTTGCCCAGTTCGCCCAGACCGGCACCGACACCTGCATCCTTCTCGGCGCCAACATCCAGACCTACTGCGCTACCGGTGCCCTTCTTGCCTGCTGCCTTCGCATTAAGGACAAGAACAAGAAGGCCCTGTGGTGGAGCTACCTGATCACCCAGTTTATCGGTGGCGTCGGCGAGCCTGCCCTGTTCGGCGTGCTCATCCCCTATAAGCGCCCGCTGATCAGCGGCATCATCGGCGCCGCCGCCTCCGGCCTGTACGCCTCCATCATGGGCGTCGTGCTCTACACCCCGATCCAGGGCTTCGCCGTGCCCCTGAGCTACGTCGGCGGCACCGACCCGATGAACGAGGTCCAGGGCGTCATCGCCATGATCCTCGGCGCCGTCGTCGCCTTCATCGTCGCCTGGTTCTGGGGTCTCACCCCGGCCGAGCGCGAGGGTGCCGAGCCCGGCACCGCCACGGTTCCCGAGGCCTAACCCCGAGTCCTTCCTTTCCTGTCGGCGGGAGGAACGATCCCCCTCGATCCTCCCGCCAATCCGCTAAACGGGCGGGCGCGCTTTGCACAGAGTATCTGGGCCGGCGCGCCCGCCTTTTGTATTCGAGGAGCATGCATGAGCGGCGACAAAGCCCGCGCGATCTTTACCAACGACGCCGAGTGCGACGATATGAACTCCTTCGTTCACCTGCTGCTCTGCGCGAACGAGGTTGACATCGAGGGGCTTGTGCTCTCGAGCTCCGTCTTCCACTACGCCGGCGACCCCGCCCGCGGCGTCGAGCCGTATCGCTGGGCGGGCGGCGACTGGATGTGGGAGTACCTCGACGAGTACGAGAAGGTCTACCCGAACCTGCTTGTGCACGAAGCCGGGTTCCCTGCCCCTGATTACCTGCGCGGCGTCACCTGCATAGGCAATGTGAAGACCATCGGCGATATGGACGAGGACACCGACGGCTCCGAGCTGATCCGCAGGGCCATCCTCAAGGACGACCCGCGCCCCGTGTACCTTCTTGCCGGCGGCGGGACCAACACCATCGGCCGCGCGCTCAGGCGCATCGAGTCCGACTGGCGCGGCACGGACGGGTGGGACGCGGTGTATGAGCGCGTTTGTCGCCAGGCGATCATCTACATGATCGTGACGCAGGACGACACGTACCGCGATTACATCAGCAAATCGTGGCCTGATCTGCGGATGCTTCACTGCACGAACATCAAGGGCATCGCCTTCAAGTTCAATGAGGAGCGCGACCCGGCCGACTCGCTCTACACCTTCTCCGGCCCGTGGCTTAAGGCCAACCTGCTGGACAAGGGGCCGCTCTGCGCGCGCTACCACACGTGGTTCGACGGCCATGTGTATCCCGGTGAGGAGGACAAGAGCCAGTTCGGGGCCCATCCGGAGCTTATCGGCAAGACCTGGGGCGGCCTTCCCGCGCCCGAGCAGTACGCCATGATCTCCGAGGGCGACTCGCCGGCGTTCCTGCACCTTATCGACAAGGGCCTGCGCAGCCTCGAGGACCCCTCGTGGGGCGGCTGGGGCGGACGTTTTGCGCGCAACGAGGCTTCCGAGTTCGGCGAAGGCCTCGAGTATTTCCAAAGTGCCGTCGACGACGATCGCGGCGCCTGCGTGGGCTATGCGTATCAGCTCACGCGTTGGATCCGCGACGTCATGAACGACCTGGCGTGCCGAGCCGCGTGGTGCGTCGCCGATGAGTACTCGGGCGCTAACCACGCGCCGAGTGTCCGCGTGCGCGAGGGCGTCGATATCGACGTGACGGCAGGGGGGCGTGTGGCGCTCCACGCGGATGCCGACGACCCCGACGGCGACGAGGTGACGCTCGATTGGTTCCGCTACCACGAGGCGGACACCTATGCGGGCGAGGTCGCGCTCGAGGCCAACGGCGCCGAAGCCGCGCTTGACGTGCCCGCCGACGCGCGCCCGGGCGATACGATTCATATCATCGTGCGCGCCAGCGACGCTTCTTCCTACGATTCGCATGATCCGTACATGGTCTCTTACCAGCGCGTGGTTCTTACCGTTCAAAGCTAACCATCGAGTCTAAGGATAAAGAAATGAATAACATCACCAACATGTCCCGCAGGGGTTTCCTCGCGGGCCTGGGAGTCCTCTCCGCTCTTTCCGTCGTCGCGTGCTCGTCTGGCGCGTCAGGCAGCTCTTCCGACACCATGGCGAAGGCCGCTAAGTTCGAGAAGCTCTCCGCCTCCGACGGCAACTTCGCCTACAACGCGGCTGAGGACGGCGTCGAGTACCACCACTCCGACATGCTCTCGCCCAACTACTACGTCTTCGCCGGCAAGAAGGACCTCGACGGCGCAGCCGAGCTCGTCGGTACCCTCGGCCTCGCCCAGAGCATCGAGGACTACGTGGGCCAGGTTACCGTGGTCAACCCCTCCGAGGGAGACGCCTACACCTCCGCCGACGCGGACAAGTTCGTCGAGCTCGCCGCCGCCGCTGGCCCCGCCAACAACGTCAAGGTCATCGGTGTCGACGACGGCGCCGACTTCGTCCTGGGCGACCTGGCCCCCAAGCTCTACTTCGTCGCCGGCATCATGACCTTCGGCGGCACCAAGGCCGATGCCGCCGGCATTCCCTTTGTCCCGGCCTACCTTTGCGGCGCTCCGCAGGCCGCGGTCGACGCGCTTATTGCCGCCAACGGTGCCAAGGAGGTCGGCGACGGCGTCTACGAGAACCCCGATGAGCCGCTCAAGCGCGTCGTGGTCGCCAGCGATTCTGACATGGGCACCGCCTTCGCCAACTGCTGGGAGAAGGTCTTCTCCAAGAACTACCGCCAGCACAACGAGACGACCGAGTTCTACATGGCCAACATCGCCGAGCTGACCGACCCCTACCTGCTCTATACCGTCCCCGACTTCTCGCAGTTCGATTACGTGGAGAACTACAGCGCGGCCGTTAAGGGCCTCGACGGTGCCTTCACCTGGTTCGAGTACGTGCCCACCAGGCTCAAGGACGCCTCGGCCGGCAGCGTGCCCTTGATCGTGACCCTGCACGGCAACCAGAACGACGCCCGCGTCCAGGCCGAGTCCAGCGGCTGGCTCGAGCTCGCGTGCGAAGAGGACCTCATCGTGCTTTCGCCTGAGTGGCAGGACGCGGTGTACCAGTCCGGCTCCGACGTGCCCGAGCCCAACTTCTACGGCTGCGACGGACTGCAGAACGACCGCCTCATCACCTGGCTCGGCACGATGTTCGAGAAGTACCCCCAGATCGACCGGCATCGCGTTTACGTGACGGGCCTCTCCGCGGGCTCGAGCGCCTCCGAGCTCTACGGCGTCAAGTACGCCGATACCTTCGCGGCCGTGGGCGGCGTGTCCGGCCCCGGCATCGACAAGGAGGAGATCGCCGAGCTGGCCGCGACCTGGGGTGGCACCAACGTGCCCTTCGCCTACATCTGCGGCGACCATGATTTCTTCGGTATGATCCCCGTCGACCTTTCCAGCCCCTATGCGTTCCCGACGGGGGAGGGCACGACCATCGCCAAGACCGACCCGCGCGTGCCGATGTTCTCCATCATCCAGTCGTATCAGAAGATCAACGGCCTCGAGGTCTCGCAGGACTACGACCTTGCGCTCAACGAGTGGTACGGCATCAAGTTCGACGCCACGAGCGACATCATGCTCGGCGAGAAGTCCGCGCAGGAGAACGTGCTCAACGGCGCCGACGGCAAGCCCATCATGAAGTTCGTCGCCGTGCGCGACCTCGCGCACTGGAACTGGAAGCCCGAGGCTGCCTACCTCTGGGAGTTCTTCAAGGGCTTCACGCGCTAGTTGGGCTGCGCTTTGGCGGCACGCCCCTTAGATGACGGTTGCAGCTACGTTGGCAGGTAGCGCGCCCCCTAAATGACGGTTGCAGCACTTCTTGTTTGCTGCAACCGTCATCTCGGGGGCGTTTCTTGGCAAGACGTAGCTGCAGCCGTCGTTTAAGGGGCGGGGCCCGCTGCCGCATTGCTGCAATCGCGCTTTGAGGGGCGCTTCTTGCCGCGGGGAACGCGCGCGGGTATCCTAGTGGCCTTTTCGCAATCGAAGATGCGGACGCGGGGCCGCGGGCATCGCATCGCCGCGATGCCCGCCAAACCCGTCCGCGTCACGTGAGGAGTCCCATGGATCTGATCGCCCAGCTCGCGAGCGAGCTCAAGCTCAAGGCCGCAAACGTCGAGGCCGCCGTCCAGCTCATCGACGAGGGCAACACCATCCCCTTCATCGCCCGCTACCGCAAGGAGGCCACGGGCAACATGGACGACGCGGCCCTGCGCGCCCTCGACGAGCGCCTGGCCTACCTGCGCAACCTCGAGCAGCGCAAGCGCGACGTCATCCTTCTCATCGACGCCCAGGGCAAGCTCACGCCCGAGCTCGAGGCGCAGATAAACGAGGCCACGCAGCTCCAGCGCGTCGAGGACCTCTACAAGCCGTACCGCAAGAAGCGCCTGACCCGCGCGCAGAAGGCCCGCGAGGCGGGGCTCGAGCCGCTCGCGAACATGATCATCATGCAGGCGTCCGCCAAGGGTTCCGCGCTCGACGCTGCGGCCGCCTTCGTCAACGCCGAGGCCGGTTTCGACACGCCGGAGCGCGCGCTTGCCGGCGCCTCCGACATCGTCGCCGAGGTCGTGGCCGAGGACCCCGAGAACGTGGCCGACATCCGAGCCTTCACCCAGGCTACGGCCAACATCGAGGTCGAGGCCACCGACGCCACGGAGAAGACCCCCTACGAGCCCTACTACGCCTACGCCGAGCCGGCGGCGAAGATCCCGAACCACCGCGTGCTGGCCATCGACCGCGGCGAGCGCGAGGGCAAGCTCCGCGTGCGCGTGGCCGTCGACGGCGCCGCGGCCACGGCCCGCCTCGCCGCCCGCTGGCCGCGGCGCCAGGGCGTCTTCGCGCCGGTGTTCGACGCCGCCATCGCCGACGGGTACAAGCGCCTGATGGCGCCGTCGCTCGAGCGAGAGGCCCGCGCCCGTCTCACCGTCCGCGCCCAGACCGAGGCCATCGGCGTCTTCGCGAAGAACCTCGAGGGGCTTCTCTGCGCCCGCCCGGTGCGCGGCGCCCGCGTGCTCGCGCTCGACCCCGGCTACCGCAACGGCTGCAAGATGGCCGTCCTCGACGAGACGGGCAAGCTGCTCGACCACGGCATCGTCTACCCCACGAAGCCGCGCCACGACGTCGCGGGCGCCAAGCGCGAGTTCGCCCGCCTCGTCAAGAAGGACGCCGTGAACACCATCGTCATCGGCAACGGCACCGCGAGCCGCGAGACGGAGGAGGTGGTTTCCGAGTTTATCGCCGAGTCCGCCCCGGGGCTGCGCTACACCATCGTCAACGAAGCCGGCGCCTCGGTCTACTCCGCCTCTGAGCTCGCGAGCCAGGAGTACCCGGACCTCGACGTCTCCACCCGCGGGGCCATGAGCCTCGGGCGGCGGCTGCAGGACCCGCTGGCTGAGCTCGTAAAGATCCCGCCCCAGTCCATCGGCGTGGGCCAGTACCAGCACGACCTTGACCAGGGCGAGCTCTCCCGCGCGCTCGGCAACGTGGTCGAGGACGTGGTCAACCGCGTGGGCGTCGACGTGAACACCGCGAGCGCGAGCCTGCTCGGCTACGTGTCCGGCATCACGCCCACCGTCGCGAGGAACATCGTGGCCTACCGAGAGGAAAACGGCCCCTTTGCCAGCCGCGCCGAGCTCAAGAAGGTGCCCAAGCTCGGGCCTAAGGCCTACCTCAACGCGGCGGGCTTCCTGCGCATCACCGGCGGCAAGAACCCGCTCGACGCCACGAGCGTCCACCCCGAGAGCTACGGCGTGGCCAAGGAGGTCCTCAAGCGTGCCGGCGTGGGCGCCGAGGAGCTCGAGCGCGGCGGCGTGCCGGACATCGAGGCGCGCGTGGGCAGCGTCGGGCAGCTCGCCGGCGAGCTCGGCTGCGGCGCGCTCACCCTCATCGACATCGTGGCGGAGCTCAAGAAGCCCGGCCGCGACCCGCGCGACGACGCGCCCGAGGTCATCTTCAGCCGCGCCGCGCTCTCCATCGAGGACCTGCAGCCCGGCATGGAGCTCAAGGGGACCGTGCGCAACGTGGTCGACTTCGGCGCCTTCGTGGACGTGGGCGTCCACCAGGACGGCCTTGTGCACATCTCCAAGCTGGCCAACCGCTTCGTCAAGCACCCGAGCGACGTCGTCCGCGTGGGCGACACGGTCCGCGTCTGGGTCGAGAAGGTCGACCTAGACCGCAAGAAGATCTCGCTCACCATGGTGCAGGGGAAGTAGGGCGCCCCGGATTTGCGCCGCGAAGCACGGCAGGTCCCCACGCGCCCCATATTGACGCCGCGCAGCAACGAGAAGCCCCGCCGAGCCCCGTAACCGCGCCGCGCAGCAACGGGAAGCCCTGCCGAGCCCCGTAACCGCGCCGCGCAGCAACGAGAAGCCCTCGCGCGCCCCATAGTGACGCCGCGCAGTAATCGACCGTTACTGCGCAGCGTTGATTTAGGGCGCCGAGAGGCCCGCCGTTGCTGCGCGGCGTTGATCTAGGGCGCCGAGAGGCCCGCCGTTACTGCGCGGCGAGGTTTTAGGGCTAGCTGAACCCCTCCCGTTGCTGCGCGGCGTCATGAGAGGGCGCGCCGGTGCGTTCAGTTGCAGGGGCACTGCTTCGAGAGGCGCGCAGGCTGCCTCAACGGGGCTGGCTTAGCGTCGCGGACGGCCTCCGCCGAGCATAAATGCGCGCACGGCCGTCTCGCCGGCGATGGGCAGCAGCGTCTCCACGCCCGCCATGCACTCCTCGAGCGTCGCGGGCCCGATCGGCGCGGGCACGACGAGGTCGATGCCGGCCTGGTACACATCGCCGAGGTCCTCCGCGCGGCTGCCCACCACGGCAACGACGGGGATTCCGCGCGCCTTGGCCCGCCTGGCCACGCCGACCGGCGCCTTGCCGAACGCCGACTGCGCGTCCATGCGCCCCTCGCCGGTGATGACCAGGTCGATTCCGTCGAGCGCCTCGTCGAGGCGGATCTCGTCCAGCACGTACTCGATGCCGCGCTCGATGCGCGCGCCGAGGACCGCCGCGAGCCCGAAGCCGAGCCCGCCGGCCGCCCCGGCGCCGGCTACCTGCGCAAAGTCCGCCCCGACGGCCTTGGCAAGAAGCGCCGCCCAACGGCCCATCCACACGTCGCACTCGCGCAGCATCTCCGCCGGGATGCCTTTCTGCGGGCCGTAGACGCGCACGGCGCCCGTCTCTCCGCACAGCGGGTTCGTCACGTCGGTGAGCGCGACGACCTCGAGCCCGCAAACCTCGGGCGCGATGCCGGAGAGGTCGACCGTCGCGAGCTCGGCGAGGCCCGCGACCCCCGGACCGACCTCGCGCCCCGACGCGTCGAGCAGCCGGGCCCCGAGCGCCCGCGCCATTCCCGCGCCGCCGTCGCTTGTGGCTGACCCGCCGAGCCCTACGAGCGCGCGCCGGGCCCCGCGCCGCGCGGCGTCGAGCACGAGCTGCCCCACGCCGAAGGTTGAGGCGCGCAGGGCGTTCTTGGCGCACGGCTCCGCGAGCGTGATGCCCGCCGCCTCCGCCATTTCTATCACTGCCGTCGTGCCGTCGACGATGCCGTAGCGCGCCGCGACCGGCTCCCCAACAGGTCCCATGACCTCAAGCTCGATCACCTCACCGCCGCGGGCGGCCATCACGGCGTCGAGCGTCCCCTCGCCGCCGTCGGCTATCTGCATCCGCGCCACGCGGGCGTCGGGCGCGGCCCGGCGCACGCCTTGCTCCAAAAGCTCGCCGACCCTGCGGCTCGAGGCCGAGCCCTTGAACGAGTCGGGCGCGATAAGAACCGAGATGCTGTCCAAGGGTCTCTCCTTTTAGCCGGGCGCGCCGCGCAGACGGCGCGCGGAATTGCTAGGCTTGAGGCTATCACAGCCCGGTTCATGCAGTTTTGCCAAGGGGGACGCCATCGTGAGTAAACGCGTCGCAGAGAAGCGCGGCCCGAAAGAGTACCTCGCGCCGCTGGCGATACTCGCCCTTTTCGAGACCATAGCCGTCACCCTGTGGCTGTCGATGGGCAACGTGTTCTACCTTTTCAACTTCAGCTACATCGGCTGCGCCGTCTCGCTCGGGCTCTTCCTCATGGTGGGGAAGCATCGCTGCGCGCGTCGGGTGGTCCAGCTGCTCGTTGGCCTGTATATGCTGGTTTACCTGGGCGTTATTTGCCAAGAAAACATGCAAATCGAAGGCTTTTGGTACTATCTCTTTACAGGTGCGTTCGAGGCGGCGACCATCCATTACGCCGTGGCGAAGATCTTCGGCCCGCTCGTCTTCGGCCGCGGGTGGTGCGGCTACGCGTGCTGGACGGCCATGGTGCTCGACTTCTTGCCGTACAAGGTGCCGCAAGGCCCGCGCCGTCCGCTGGGCTGGATCCGTTACGTGACCTTCGCGGCGTCGTTCGCCTTCGTCGCCACGCTCTTCCTGGCCCGCGTCGGCAACATCGAGCGCATCATGTTCTGGGCGTTTATCGTCGGCAACATCGCTTATTACCTGGCGGGGATCGCCTTGGCCTTCGCGTTCAAGGACAACCGGGCGTTCTGCAAGTACGTGTGCCCCGTCACCGTGTTCCTTAAGCCGATGAGCCGCCATGCGCTGCTGCGCGTTCGCTGCGACGCCGAGAAGTGCGTCGGCTGCGGCGCGTGCCGGCGCGCCTGCCCTATGGACGTCGACCCCACGGACAACTCGCGTGCGCGCAAGAACGGCGACGAGTGCATCCTGTGCTTCGAGTGCGTCAAAGCCTGTCCCAAGCACGCGCTCTAGCTGCGCTTTTGCCTTCCGCCGGGAGAGGGGCCGGGTCCTTCCGCCGGGAGAGGGGCCGGGCCCTTCCGCCGGGCAAAGCCGCGGCTGCCTCACTTGCCCTCGATGTACGAAGAGGCGCTTCTCTTGCCCGCCGAGAGGCAACCACCGGGCGCCAGGTGGCCCGCCGCCCCACAGCTGCCCGCTGCCAGACGCCAGGCGGCCCGCGCCGGCTTCCGGTCAGCGAAGGAACGGCAGCTCAGGGAGCCTGTTTTCCCGAATCACCGACTCAAGCATGCGCGCGAAGCCCTCGGGATCCTGAATCTGGTATTGCATGTGGTCGAACCCCTCGAAGACGGGGAAGTTGCCGCTCGGGTAGCGCGCCGTCACGGCGTCGCGGTACTTGAAGTGGTCCTCCGCGCTGCCGAACTCCCAGAACGCGCGGCGCTGGAGGTCTTCCGGCAAGGCGGGGAACGGCTCGTCGACCAGGCTCTCCGAGAGCTGCCGGCGCAGGTTCGCGTAGGTCAACGCGCGGCCGGCCTCGATGAAGTACGGCTTGATGGCATCGTCGTCGCACCACATGATGTGCTTGAGGGTGCCGCCGCGCGACCACCACAGGCTCTTGATGGCGAGCCACAGCAGCGGCGTCATGGCGCGGCGCGCGCCGGCCGAGATCTGCGCGAACTGCCCGCCGTCGAAGAAGACGTGCCCGACCGGCAGGTCCGTCGCGGCAAGAAACGCCGTCGCGAGGTCCGCCCCGAGCGACGACGCGACCACGAGCTCGACGCGGTCGACCCCGGCTTCGGCCAGGTAACTCTCGACCTGCGCGATCTCGTCTTGCTTGCTGACGTAGGTTTGCCCCTCGCAGTAGACGGTCGAGGTCGGCATGACGCAGAAGAAGCGCCCCTGCAGGTGCGCCGCGACGCGCTCCGAGCTCGCGCCCGTGACGCCCATCGCGTGGAAGAACAGGATGGCCGGGTTGTTCTTGTCTCCGAGCGTCTGGAAGCGCATCTGGGTCCCTTCTGTAAGTTAGCTGCGGCTTACATTGTATGCCCCTAGGTCGTTGCCGGGGGCATCGAATAGGGCGGGGCCGGTCATTCGCTACCGTTAGGCCGCCGAGTCGTTGGAGCGCTCCAAGTGGTGCGAAATCGCCTGTTGAAACGCTCCAAGTGGCGCAAATAAGGTCGTTGAACCGTTCCAAGTGGTGCGCCGGGCACCACCTCGGCGAGAATCCCGTCGAGGTGGCGCCCCGCTCGGACCGCGCCCCGCTCGGACCGCGCTCCGCTCGGACCGCGCCCGGTCCCCCCGCTCGGCTCCCGCCCAGCGGCCAACGGCCCTCGCCCCGCGGCCTCCGTGTTACACTACCAACCGATAAACGGGGGCTGGCGCACGCCGGCTGAGACTGGGCCCATCGCGGCCCTGACCGTCGACCTGATCCGGGTAATGCCGGCGTAGGAACCATAAGCTTCGCTCGCTTGAGGCACCTACGGAAAACCACGTGGGTGCCTTTTTTGGTGCCCGAAGGCGCGGCCGCGAACGCCGCCGCGCGGGAAGGAGCGAGCCTATGAACTGTTCGATCGCTATCCAGTACCTGCCGATGGACGCGGCCGACGACGACGCCACCTGCGAGGCCGTCGACGCCGTGATCGACTACATCGACTCCACGGGCATCGACTACTTCGTCGGCCCCTTCGAGACGGCCATCGAGGGCGACTACGAGCGCTGCATGGAGATCCTCAAGAACTGCCAGCTCGTGGGCGCGGCGCACGGCTGCAAGCACGTCATGACCTACGCGAAGATCAACTTCAAGCCCGAGGGCGACGTCATGTCCACGGACCACAAGATCGGCAAGTACCACCCCAACGACCCGGAGTTCGCGCACAGCTCCGAGGCCGTGGCCTAGGTCGCGCCATGCGCATGCCTCCGAAGAAGGTCGTCGCGCCTGTCTGCGCCGTCGTCGGGCTTCTTGCCCTGTGGCAGGCCGTCTGCATGGCGGGGCTCGTGCCCAACTTCATGCTGCCGAGCCCGGTCGAGGTCGTCCAGGCGCTCGTCAAGGACTTCGCCCTGCTCATGGGTCACCTGGGCACGACGCTCGCCGAGGCCGCCATCGGCCTTGCCGTCGGCGTGGCGGTCGGCTTCGCCTTCGCCGTCCTTATGGACAAGTTCGAGACGTTCTACCTGGCCTTCGACCCGCTGCTCACGGTGAGCCAGACCGTGCCCACCGTGGCCATCGCGCCGCTTCTGGTCCTGTGGTTCGGCTACGGGCTCCTGCCCAAGGTGCTTCTCGTCGTGCTGACCACGTTCTTCCCGGTGACGGTGGCCCTGGCCAGCGGCTTTCGCTCCGTGGACCCCGACCAGGTGGACCTGCTGCGAACGATGAACGCGACCGAGTGGCAGATCTTCCGCTACGCGAAGCTCCCCGCCGCGGCCGAGCAGTTCTTCAGCGGCCTGCGCATCAGCGCGACCTACGCCATCGTGGGCGCCGTCATCTCCGAGTGGCTCGGCGGCTTCACCGGCCTCGGCGTCTACATGACGCGCGTCCGCAAGAACTTCGAGTACGACCGCATGTTCGCGGTCATCATCATCACGTCCGCGCTCTCGCTCGCCCTCATGAAGGGCGTCGATCTCCTCGAGCGCGCCTGCATGCCCTGGAAGAGGGCAGAGAGGAACGATTCCTAATGAAGAAGAGCAACGCCAACCTCGCCCAGCTCGCCGCCCGCGCCGGCCTTTCTCGCCGCGCCTTCGTCGGCGGCCTCGGCGCCACCGCCGCCACGCTCGTGCTCGCCGGCTGCGGCGGCTCCGGCTCCGGCTCGACCGGCTCCGCGTCCGGCTCCTCCGACGGCGGCTCCGGCGAGAAGACCGCCCTCACCTTCTGCCTCGACTACACCCCCAACACCAACCACACCGGCATCTACGTGGCCAAGAACCAGGGCTACTTCGCCGAGGAGGGCCTCGACGTCGAGATCGTCCAGCCTGCCGACGGCACGGCCGAGGGCGCGCTCGGCACCGGCCAGGCGCAGTTCGGCATCTCTTACCAGGACTACATCGCCGCGGCCTACGACTCGGGCAACACCGGCTTCGAGGCCATCGCGGCCGTGATCCAGCACAACACCTCCGGCATCATGAGCCGCGCGGCCGACGGCATCACGCGCGCCAAGGAGATGGAGAACCACGTCTACACCACCTGGGACATGGCCGTCGAGCAGGCGACCATCAAGCAGGTCATGGAGTCCGACGGCGGCGACTTCTCCAAGCTCAGCATGGTGCCCTACAGCGTGGACGACGAGGTCGCGGGCCTGAAGGCGAACATGTTCGACTGCGTGTGGGTCTACGAGGGCTGGGCAGTCCAGAACGCAAAGATCCAGGACTACGACGTCAACTACTTCAGCTTCAAGGACATGGACGACGTCTTCGACTTCTACACCCCCGTCATCGCGGCGAACACCGAGTACGCGAAGGCCAACCCCGAGGTCGCCAAGGCGTTCCTCCGCGCGGCCAAGAAGGGCTACGAGTTCGCCGTCCAGAACCCGGAGGAGGCCGCGAAGATCCTCTGCGAGGAGGTGCCCGAGCTCGACTCCGAGCTCGTCGGCGCGTCCGCGTCCTTCCTGGCCGGCGAGTACACGGCCGAGGCCGAGAGCTGGGGCGTCATCGACGCGACCCGCTGGGCCAACTACTTCCAGTGGCTGAACGACAACTCGCTCGTGGAGAACAAGCTCGACGTCGCTGCCGGCTACGATACCTCCTACCTGGCGTAATCGCGGTGGGCGGCGAGAGGAACATGGCGGAGGCGGGCTGCGTCGTCGAGAAGGGCGCGGCGGGAGGTGCGGGCGCTGGCGCGGTTGCGGGTGCGGGCGCGGGCGCTGCCGGCGCCGCGACCTGCGTGCCCGCGCTCGAGGCGCGGGGCCTGGCCTGCGGCTGGGACGAGGGCGCCGACGTCGTGCGCGGGATCGACCTGCGCGTCGACTGCGGCGAGACGGTCTGCATCGTCGGCCGCTCCGGTTGCGGCAAGACGACCCTGCTGCACGCGCTCTCGGGCCTTACGCGCCCGCGCGCCGGCCAGGTCCTGCTTCACGGCGAGGACCTGGCCGGGCGCCCCGGCCGCGTGAGCTATATGCTGCAGAAGGACCTGCTGCTTCCGAGCCGCACCATCCTGGACAACGCGATCCTGCCGCTTGTGCTGGCGGGGGAGAAGAAGGCCGCGGCGCGCGAGCGTGCCCTGCCGCTCATGGAGCGCTTCGGCCTTTCCGGCTGCGAGGACAAGTGGCCGAGCGAGCTCTCCGGCGGCATGCGCCAGCGCGCGGCCTTCCTGCGCACCTACCTTATGGGCAACGACGTGGCGCTTCTTGACGAGCCGTTCAGCGCGCTCGACGCCCTGACCCGCGTGGACCTGCGCCGTTGGTATGGAAAGATGGCCCGCGAGCTGGGAATCGCGAGCGTCGTGATCACCCACGACGTCGACGAGGCCGTGAGCATGGCGAGCCGCGTCTACGTGCTCGAAGGCGACCCGCGCGGCGGCGTGCCGTCGACGGTTGCCGGCGAGGTGCGCGTCGAGCGCCCCGCGGCGGGGGAGGGCGACGGTGACGACGCGCGCTTCGACCTTACCGACGAGTTCCTGCGCGCCAAGCGCGAGGTCATGGCGCTTTTGGGGTAGGCTGCCGCGTCCCGAATAGCGCGCGCAGCAAGCGTGACGGCCGACGAGCCCCGAAACCAACGCTCCCAGCAAGAAGTGCGCCGATCGAGCCCCGAAACCAACGCTCCCAGCAACGGGCGCTCTAGCCGAGCCCTGAAACCAACGCTCCCAGCAACGGGCGCTCTAGCCGAGCCCTGAAACCAACGCTCTCAGTAACGGGCACTCAGCCCGAGCCCTGAAACCAACGCTCCCAGCAACGGGCGCTCCAGCCGAGCCCCGAAACTAACGCTCCCAGTAACGCGTGGTTACTGGGAGCGTTAGTTTCGGGGCAATTTTCTTGCCACGGTTACTGCGCGCTGCGATTTCGGGGCTCCGCCTGCGTGCGCGTTACTGCGCGCGTTGGTTTCGGGGCTCCGTCAGCGCTGTGCTTGCTGCGCGCGTGCGATTCGGGGCTCGCGCTCCGCCGCGGTTGCTGCGCGCGTGCGATTCGGGGCTCGCGCTCCGCCGGCCGGCGCTGCCGCCGTGTGCGCCGGGGCGCCTAGGCGAGCTTGAGGAACGCGCGGTAGCCGCGGTACGCCTCGTAGATGTCGGCCTTGCTCGTGGTCTCCCACGGCGCGTGCATGCTGAGCACGGGCACGCCGCAGTCGATCACGCTCATGCCGTACTCGGCCAGGATGTAGGCGATGGTGCCGCCGCCGCCCACGTCGACGCGGCCGAGCTCGGCGGTCTGCCAGGCGACGCCGCCCTCGTCCATAACACGGCGGATCTTGGCCACGTACTCGGCATCGGCGTCGTTGGAGCCCGACTTGCCGCGGCTGCCGGTGAACTTGTTGAAGGTAAGGCCGCGGCCCAGGTAGCTGGCGTTCTTCGCCTCGAAAGCGGACGCGAACGTCGGGTCGAAACCGGCCGAGACGTCGCTCGAGAGCATCTGCGAGTTGGCGAGGCAGCGGCGCAGCGCGAGGTCGCCCGGCTTGCCGGCGAGCGCGAGCACCTCGGCCATCGTGTTCTCGAAGAAACGGCTGGTCATGCCGGTCGCGCCCACGGAGCCGATCTCCTCCTTGTCAACGAGCAGGGTGACGGCGGTGCGGGCGACCTCGGGCTCGTCGAGCTGCGCCACGAGGCTGGTGTAGGCGCAGGAGCGGTCGTCCTGGCCGTAGCCGAGGATCATCGAGCGGTCGAAGCCCAGGTCGCGGGCGGCGCCGGCGGGCACGACCTCGAGCTCGGCGGAAAGAAGGTCCTCCTCCTCGATGTCGAGCTTCTCCTTGAGGACAGCGAGCACGCCCTTCTTGACGAGGTCCTTCTCGTCCTTCTTGCCGTCCTCGCCGGGCTCGACCACCACAGGGCGGCCGCCCACGAGCACGTCGAGCATCTCGCCCTCGATGACCTTGGCGGCGGTCTTGGTCAGCTGCTCGGCCGAGAGGTGGATGAGCAGGTCGGTCACGCAGAAGACCGGGTCGTCCTCGTCCTCGCCCACGGCGACGTCGACCACGGTGCCGTCCTTCTTGGCAATGACGCCGTGGATGGCGAGCGGGATGGTGACCCACTGGTACTTCTTGATGCCGCCGTAGTAGTGGGTGTCGAGGGTGACGAGGTCGCTGTTCTCCTCGAGCGGGTTCTGCTTGACGTCCATGCGCGGCGAGTCGATGTGGGCGCCGAGGATGTTCACGCCGGCCTCGAGGTCGTCGGTGCCGAGGTTCACGAGCATGAGGGACTTCGCGCGGTTGACGGCGTAGACCTTGTCGCCGGGCTTGAGGTCGCGGCCGGCGGCCACGGCCTCGGCGAGGTCGACGTAGCCGGCCTCGCGCGCCATGTCGACGGCGGCGGCGCAGCACTCGCGCTCGGTCTTGTTGTCGGAGATGAAGGACTTGTAGCCCTCGCAGAGATAGTGCAGCTCGTCGAGCTGCTCGGGCGTGTAGGACTTCCAGGCGTTCGGACGCTCCATGGGGTTCCTTTCGACGGGTGTCGTTTTTTCAACCCCTCGATTCTAGACCCGGCGGGCGCGGCGCGGGGCGGCGACGGCGTGAGCGGCGCCTGCCTTGCGGCCCGGGCTGCGGCGGGGCCGGGCTGCGGCGGGGTCGGGCTTGCCTGCCGGACCGGGCGAGGGCGGGGTCGGGGTCCGCATCCGGCTCTGGCCGAAAGGCGAGCGGGATCGTCGGGGCTTCGCCTGCCCGTCTGGGGCGACAGCGGCACCGGCGCCGGCGGCCCGGGCACACATCTGAGGGCCTTTGGGAGCGAATTATGCCGTTGAGACTTCGCTTACTGGGCGGCGGAGGCGCCGCTGGAAGCGGAGGAGCTGTCGGAGCCGGTCGTTGACGAGTCCGTCGAGCCCGAGGAACTGCCGCCGCCGCTTTCAGAGCTGCCGGAGGAGGTGCCGCCGGTCCCCGAGGCGCCGCCCGAGCCGGAGCCGCTGGACCCGTCCGTCCCAGAGGAGCTGTCCTTCGAGGTTGAGCCGGAATCCTTGTCGGACGTGCTGCCCGAGCCCGAGGTATCCGTGCTTGAGGAGCTGCTCGAACCCGAGGAGCTGCCGGACCCGGACGACGACGCGCCGCCTTCGGTGTCGGCGCCGCCTGCGCCCGTGCCCGTGCCCGTCGCCGTGCCGGCGGGGCCTTCGGCGCCCCCGGAGCCGTGGCGCTCGCCGGATTCGTTGGCGGAAGGCTCGCGGGAGCCGCCGTCGGCCTCGGGACCATCCTCGGCCTGCTGCCCGCTTTGGATCGATGTGGGGCCGATGCCCGAGCCCTGCGTGACGAAGTTGACGACCACGGCGAAGACGAGCACCGCGGCAAGGGCGACCGCCGCGGCGATAACCGTGGCGCGGCGGCGGATCGTCTTGTTCCTGCGGGCGCGTGCCGCCTCGATGACCTCGGGGGGAGCGATGGGCGTCCCGGACTCGGCGAGCTGCTCCACCTCGGCGTTCCCGCTCACCGAAGGCCGGCGGATGGGCCGGGTGAGGTCGGCCGCGCCTGCCGCGTCGGCGCTGCCCGCGGGGGTGTCGGGCGCCTCGGCCCCGGCTCCCGTCGAGGCCGCGTGCTCGACCGGCCCGACCTGTCGCAGCTTCTCGGCAGACGCAGAGAGGATGGACTTGTAGACCTGCGAGGCGGCCGCCGACGCGAAGCCGCCGATGAGGGTGCCGATGATGGAGCCGGCCAACCCGATCTGCGAGGAGAGCGCGAAGGACGTCGCGGCGGCGAGCCCGGACGCTATGACCGCGGCGAACGAGAAGTCCTCGAACAGTCCTTTTCCCTCTCCGGAAGACCCGCCGGACACCGCTCGTTTAGCCACGTGGAACACTCCAAACCGTTTACCGCGGACAACAATTCGCCTACCGAAAAATGGGTACCCGAGTATAGATTCCTTCACGCGGTGCACATGATTTCTCACGAATACTGGACAAAAGCTACCATTCGCGGAGATTTTCAACCCGTTAACGGAGTATTATGGGTGACGTTCCGTTTTCTGCTTGTTCCTCATACATAGGAGGTCAAAAACATGCTCGTTAACGCAACCGCTATGCTCCAGGCCGCTGAGAAGGGCCACTACGGTATTGGTGCTTTCAACACCAACAACCTTGAGTGGGCTTCCTCCATTCTCGACGCCGGCGAGGAGCTCCAGTCCCCGCTGATCATCCAGTGCACCGGCGGCGCCGCCAAGTGGCAGACCAGCTACAAGGTCGTTGCCGACCTGGTCAAGCAGCTCGTCGAGGACAAGGGCATCACCGTCCCCGTCGCCCTTCACCTTGATCACGGCTCGTATGAGGACGCGCTCAAGTGCATCGAGGCCGGCTTCACCTCCGTCATGTACGACGGCTCCCACGAGGCCGACTTCGAGACCAACCTCAAGCGCACCGCCGAGATCGTCAAGATCGCCCACTCCAAGGGCGTCTCCGTCGAGGCTGAGGTCGGCGGCATCGGCGGCGTCGAGGACGGCGTCGCTTCCAACGGCGAGCTCGCCGACCCCGAGCAGTGCAAGGCCATCGCCGACCTGGGCGTCGACTTCCTCGCCTGCGGCATCGGCAACATCCACGGCCTCTACCCGGCCGACTGGGCTGGCCTCTCCTTCGATCGCCTCGGCGAGATCAAGGCCCTCACCGGCGACCTGCCCCTCGTCCTCCACGGCGGCACCGGCATCCCCGTTGACCAGATCCAGAAGGCCATCTCCCTCGGCATCTCCAAGATCAACGTCAACACCGACCTCCAGGTCGTCTTCGCCAAGGCCACCCGCGAGTACATCGAGGCCGGCCTCGACCAGCAGGGCAAGGGCTACGACCCCCGCAAGCTCCTCAAGCCTGGCCGCGACGCCATCGTTGCCCGCACCAAGGAGCTCATCGTCGAGTTCGGCTCTGACGGCAAGGGCTGGGCGTAAGTCCAAACTCGCCGCCTAGGCACGCTTTTGAAGCGCCCGGTCCCGCATTGTCGGGGCCGGGCGCTCTTCTTTATCCGCGAGCATCGGCAAAAAAAGGGCGCCGCCCATGGTTGGACGGCGCCCGCGCAACGTGCTTTGTGCGTAAAGGCTACTTGGTGACCTTGACCACGGCGGCGCCGGCGGCGACGGTGGAGTCGGCCTCGACGCTCATGGTGACGTCGGCGTAGTCGGCGGTGTTCGTGACGATGAGGACGACGCAATCGGGGTGGCCGGCGTCGGCGATCTTCTTGCGGTCGATCTTGATGCACGGCTGGCCGGCCTTGACGGCGTCGCCCTGCTTGACGAGGCTCGTGAAGCCGTCGCCGTTCATGTCGACGGTGTCGACGCCAACGTGGCAGAGGATCTCCATGCCCTCGGCGGTGTTGATGCCCACGGCGTGCGGCATGAGGACGCTCACGGTGCCGGTGCAGGGGGCGTAGACGACGTCGGCGTCGGGGTAGACGGCGCAGCCCTTGCCCATCATCTCGCCGCCGAACACGGGGTCGGGGACGTCGGTCATCTTGATGGCCTTGCCGGAGACGGGGGCGGCGAGGGTGAACGGCTCGTCGACGGCGTCGACGGAGGCGGGCTTGGCGGGGGCGGCGGGAGCCTCGGCCTTCTTCTTGAACATGTCAAAGAGTCCCATGAGCTTCTCCTTTATCTTGGGATCTACCGTTAGCAAGGAAACGCGAGCACGCCCCCTAGCTGCTGGTTATTGCCACAAAGGGTATTCTATTACGACAGGTCCTCGCCGTTGGTCGCGATTACCTTCTTGTACCAGTAGAAGGAGTCTTTTTTGCTGCGAGCGAGGGTGCCGTTGCCGTCGTTGTCCTTGTCGACGTAGATGAAGCCGTAGCGCTTCTTCATCTCGCCGGTGGAGGCGGAGACAAGGTCGATGCAGCCCCACATGGTGTAGCCCATGAGGTCGACGCCGTCGGCGATGGCCTCGCCCATCTGCTCGATGTGCTCGCGCAGGTAGTCGACGCGGTAGGAGTCGTGCACCTGGCCGTCCTCGTCGCGCACGTCCACGGCGCCCAGGCCGTTCTCCACGATCATGAGCGGCACCTGGTAGCGGTCGTAGACCTCCTCGAGATAGTACTTGAGGCCCTTGGGGTCGATGGCCCAGCCCCAGTCGCTCTTCTTGAGATACTCGTTGCCGGCTCCGCCGAAGATGTTGCCGCCCTCGATGAGCTTGGGGTCCGCGCTCGCGGTGGAGCTCATGTAGTAAGAGAAGCTGTAGAAGTCGACCTTGCCGGCCTTGAGCGTGGCCGCGTCCTCCTCGGAGACCTCGATGGAGACGCCCTCGCGCGCCCAGAGGGCCGGGGCCCACGCCGGGTAGGCGCCGCGGACCTGGACGTCGCCGCAGTAGAAGTTGTTCTCGCGCTGCTTACGCTGGGCGAGGATGACGTCGTCGGGGTTGCAGGTGTGCGGGTAGGTCACGTTGCCGGCGATCATGCAGCCGATCTTGTTCTCGGGGTCGATCTCGTGGCCCATGACGACGCACTTGGCGCTCGCGAGGAACTGGTGGTGGAGGGCCTGGTAGCGCTTCTGCGGCACGTCCCAGTCGCACTCGCCGAAGGTCATGGGGACGTCGTCGCCCGGCGGCAGGATGCCCGCGCCCATGATGTTGCCGAAGCCGCCCATAAGCAGGCAGTTGATCTCGTTGAAGGTGAGCCAGTAGCGCACAAGGCCCTTGTACTCGGTCATGACGGTGCGCGCGTAGTTGAGGTAGAAGTCGATGA
>CAVJHQ010000007.1:0-42702 GCA_963649365.1 Alloprevotella sp. | reverse complement strand
CCGCGAGCACGCCGTCCTTCATGGTCTCCTGGACGCCCTTGTCGATGGCGGGGATAAAGCCACGCGGGATGTGGCCGCCCACGACCTCGTCGACGAACTCGTAGCCGGCGCCCGGGTTCGGCTCGATGCGCAGCCAGCAGTCGCCGTACTGGCCGGCGCCGCCGGTCTGCTTCTTGTGGCGCCCCTGCGCGGAGGCCACGCGGCGGATGGTCTCGCGATACGGGATCTTGAGCGCGACGGTGTGCGCGGTCACGCCGGCGCGGGCCTCGAGGCGGTCAAGAAGCACGCTGACCTGCGCCTCGCCGATCGCGGAGATGACGGTCTGCCCGGTGTCCTCGTCGCGCTCGACCTTGAGGGTCGGGTCGGCGTCCGCGGACTTCTCGAGGAAGGCGTAGAGCTTGCCCTCGGTGCCGCGCTTGTCGGGCTCGATGGCGATGCGGTACAGCGAGTTCGGGAAGCGGAACGCGGCGGCCTCGACCTTGCCCGTGACGGAGAGGGTGTCGCCCGTCTGCGCCTCGAGCTTCGGGACGACGACGATGTCGCCCGCGGCGGCCGACTGCACGTCGTTCGTCTCTTTGCCGCACATGAGGTAGAGGTGGCCCAGGCGCTCGGACTTGCGCGTGCGCGCGTTCGTGAGCTCCAGGCCCGGCGTCACGGTGCCCGCGAGGACCTTGAGGAAGCTGAGACGCCCGTTCTGCGGGTCGTTCAGCGACTTGAAGGCAAAGACGACCGGGCGGTCGTCGTCCGCGGAGATGTCGAGCTGCTCGCCGTTGACCAGCGGGATGCGGCCGAAGTCGGCCATGGCCGGGAACCACGAGACGACGGCGTCCATGAACGAGATGACGCCCTCCTCGCGCACGCAGCTGCCCGTGAACACCGGCACGAAGACCCGCTCCGCCACCGCCTTGGCAAGAAGCCCCTCGAGCTCCTCTTGGGTGATCTCCTCGCCCTCGAGGTACTTCATCATGATCTCGTCGTCGGCCTCGGCCACCAGGTCGGTAAGCTGCGCGCGGGCGTCTTCCGCGGCGGCCTTGTACGCCTCGGGGATGTCCGTGACCACCGGCTTGCCGTCCTCGAGGTGGCGCGCCTTCATGTGGACGACGTCGATGACGCCCTCGAAGGCGTCGCCGGACCCCATGGGGATGGTCACGGGGCCGAGCTTATTGCCGAAGCGCTCCTGAAGCGTGGCGAACGCGAGGTCGTAGTCGGCGTCGGGGCGGTCGATGCGGTTGATAAAGAGCGCGCGGGCGAGCGAGAGGTCCTCGGCCGCGTACCAGAGGCGCGTCGTCACGGTGCCGGGGCCGGACGCGGCGTCGACGACGAAGAGGGCCGTCTCGCAGGCGGACATGGCGGCGTAGGCGTCGCCGACGAAATCGGGGTAGCAGGGGGCGTCGAGGACGTTGATGCGGGTGCCCTCCCACTCGACGGGCGCGATGGACGTGGAGATGGAGAACCCGCGCTCGCCTTCCTCGCCGTCGTAATCAAGCGTGGGCTTGGTGCCGGCGTGGCCTCCCAGGCGGGTGGTGCGGCCCGTCAGGTGGAGCATGGCCTCGGCCAGCATGGTCTTGCCCACGCCGCCTTGGCCCACAAGGACCACGTTCTTCACGTTCTCGGGTGCTTTTGCTGCCATGATGCCTCCTTTATCGGAGCGATTCTGCGTGATTCATCACACGTTGCAGCAAACCATACCCACGTCGGAGGGGTCGCCCATCGCGCATTCGGGCAGCGATGCCTAGCTCTCCGCGAGCGTAGAGAGAAGGGCGCGCGCCGGGTTCTCGAGGCGCCGCGCAGGCAGCCGGCGCGCAGGCGGGCGAACCGTTGGCAAGAAGGCCGGGAACGGCCCGAGGCACGAACAAGGGCCGGGCGAAGGTCTTCCCTCGCCCGGCCCCGGTCGTTTGCCTTTACCGGCGTTTCTTTCCTACTCGACGGCCTCGGCCTGCTCGTCGGCCTCGGCGATGAGCTTTGCCTTCGCGGCGACGTCGTAGTTGGAGACCTCGTCCTCGTAGATCTTCTTGCCGGTCGGGTGCTGCTCGAGCCAGAGCTCCTCGGCGCGCTGCTCCCAGCTCTTCGCGTAGACCGAGGTGCGGGCGCAGAGGTGGTCGACGTCCTCGGGCGTCACGTACTCGGTGCACTTGGCGTCCGCCTCGTGGACGATCTCCGGCAGGATCTCGGGGTTCTCGAGCATCGGGCAGGGCTTGAGCATGTTGTCGTTGAAGGGGTAGTGGCGGCGATACGCCTGGAAGATCGGCTGCTTGAGGCACTCGAGCAGCGACTGCTCCTTGATGTTGGCGTTGGAGTAGTGGATAAAGACGCAGGGCTCCACGTCGCCGCGGGCGTTGATGTGGCAGTACACGCGGCCGCCGGCGATGCAGCCGCCGACGTACTCGCCGTCGTTCTGGAAGTCCATGGCGAAGATGGGCTTGCCGCCGGTGACGCCGCGGACCTCGCGGATGCGCTTGAACATGTAGGTGCGCTGCTCGACGGTCGGGCAGAGGTCGACCGAGGCGCCCTCGCCGACGGGCATGTAGTGGAAGTACCAAGCCCAGCGGCAGCCCTTCTCGATGATCTTGTCGAAGTACTCGTCGGAGCTGACCATCTCGGTGTTGGCGCGGGTATAGGCCGTGGAGGTGCCGTAGAGCAGGCCGTTGGCGTGCATGAGGTCGAAGGCGGCCATGACCTCCTGGTAGGAGCCGTCGCCGCGGCGGCCGTCGTTGGAGTCCTCGGTGCCCTCGAGCGAGACGCTGAAGACGATGTTGCCCACGCGCTTGACCTCGTCGCAGAACGCCTGGTCGATGAGGGAGGCGTTGGTGAAGATGTTGAACAGGCAGTCGTTGTGCTTCTCGGCGAGCTTGATGACGTCGCGCTTGCGCACGAGCGGCTCGCCGCCGGTGAGCATGTAGAGGTGGCAGCCGAGGTCGGAGCCCTCGGTGACCAGGCGATCCATGTCCTCGTAGCTGAGGTTCAGGCTGTTGCCGTAGTCAGCGGCCCAGCAGCCCACGCAGTGCTTGTTGCACGCGCTCGTCGGGTCGAAGAGGATGATCCAAGGAACGTTGCACTGCTCCTTCTCGGCGTTGGCGGTGGTGTTGCGCAGGCCGCGGAACGCCGCCTCGTAGCCGCCGTTCAGGATGGAGGTCTTGAGCACGTGGTGGTCGGTGTTGTCGATGACGTCCCAGAGGAACTGCTCCCACTTGGAGCCCGGGTACAGGCCGTTGCGGATGCCGCGGATGGCGCCGGGGGCGGTGTCCTTGAGCAGCTTGCCGGCCATGTCGAGCAGCTTTTCGAGGTTCTTCTCGCGGTCGGGGCCGGACGCGGTCTTGATTATCTGGTCGAGCGCAATGCTGAATGCCTTACGTTCCGCAGCATGTGCGATCTTGGACTGCATGTGATGCCTCTCCTTCACGAACGGGACGCCGCATCCCCACGTCGGCGATTTTTGAACCCGTTTTAAATTACGACCCCATACTACCCCCGTTATTGAACGTATAGACAGTGTTTTTGACTCAGGTTCAGGAAAAAGACCGCGAAAACTTCCTCCCCACCGTATTAGCCAGACACTCTCGGCCTTCCGGGGAGCAAACTCTGACTTTTTGCACTTTTAAAATCAAAGTCGCTATGTAGCCGAGCCCTGTATCCTGGCAAAACCGCAGGAAACAGGGCTCGGCTACTCTGTAAAATCAATTTTAAGGTGTAAAAAGTCAGACTTTGTTATCGTGAGGCCCGAACTCAGCCGGACTACGCCTTGCTGGCCTCGAACGCCGCCACGTTCGCGGCGATGTGGTCGCAGGTGGCGTGCCATTTCTGGACCTCGCCCTCGGAAAGCTCCGGGACGAACACCTGCTCAACGCCCTCGGCGCCGATCACGCACGGCAGGCTCGAGTAGATGCCGCTCACGCCGTAGACGCCCTCGACGAGCGTGGACACCGGCGTGACCAGCTTGGTGTCGCCGAGCACCGCCTCGACGATCTGGGCCGCCGCTCGCGAGACCGAGTACTCGGTGCAGCACTTGCCTTCCATGGTGATATAACCGCCGTGCGTGGCCTGCTCCTCGATGGCCGCGCGGTCGAGCTTGACTCCGGACTGCGCCTCGACCTCGTCGAGCGTCAGGCAGCCTATGGCCGCGTGGCTAAAGCACGCGAACTCGCTGAAGCCGTGCTCGCCGAGCATCCAGGCGTTCACGCTCGCGGGGTCGTAGCCCGTGGTGTCGGCGAGGGCATGGCGCAGGCGCGAGGAGTCGAGCGCGGTACCCGAGCCGATGATGCGGCGCGGGTCCATACCGGTTTCCTTTTGCAGCTCCAGCGCCACGACGTCGCAGGGGTTGGCGATGGTCACCCACACGCCGGCGAAGCCGGCGGCCATGATCCGCGGCGCGAACGTGGCTACCTCGGCAGGGGTGAGCAGGTTCTCGGCGTCGCGGTTCGTCTTCGACGCCGCCACATGCCCGGCCGCGTTCACGATGACGTCGCAGCCCGCGAGCTCCTCGTAGTCGCATGCGCAGTCGATGACGCGAGCACGGCGCGGATAGTAGGCCATGGCGTCGAGCATGTCGTTCGCCTGCGCACGGGAAAGCTTCGTGTCCCGGTCGCAGAACCGCAGCTCCTCCACTGTACCGTGGGAAAGAAGCACGTCCGCGACGTGAGCCCCCACATGGCTCAACCCGATGATACCGACCTTGCCTAAGCTGCCCATATGCGCCTCCGTTGCGATGACTTTGCGGGCCGAGAGCCCCCGACTCTCGAGGCCAGCATAGGCCTCGTGTATGCTGGAAAGACGAAATTTGACGAGGGAGACATATATGGGTTACCGCACCTACACATGCGGCATTGCGAAGAAGTGCGGCGGCTGCGAGTGGCTGAGCGTGCCCTATCCCATCCAGCTGCGCAGGAAGCAGGAAGAGGCGCAGGGGCTTCTTGGCCGCATGGTCGAGGAGGACGGCGGCGAGCTGCGCGAAATCGTCGGCGTAGACGGGGAGCCCCTCGCGTACCGCCACAAGGCCGCGACCCCCTTCGCCTACGCCGGGCGCGGGCGCATCGCCTGCGGCTTCTACGCGCGGGGGACCCACCGCATCGTCGCCTGCGACGAGTGCCTGGTGGAGGACCCGCGGGCCCGCAAGGTGCTCAACGCCGTGGCCCGCGTGGCCGCGGACCAGCACATCCCCGCCTACGACGAGGACCGCGGCACCGGCGTCCTGCGCCATGCCGTCGTGCGCTGCGGGTACGCGACCGACGACGTGCTTCTCACCGTGGTCACGAACACGCCGAGCCTGCGAAAGGCCGAGAAGTTCGTCGACGCGCTTCTTGCCGAGGCGCCCGAGGTCACGAGCATCGTCCAAAACGTGAACACCCGGCGAACCAACGCCATCCTCGGCTTCGAGAACAAGACGCTCTACGGGCCCGGCTCCATGCGTGACGAGCTTCTGGGCTGCGCGTTCCAGATCGGCCCCACGAGTTTCTACCAGACGAACCCCGCGCAGACCGAGACCCTCTATCGCCTGGCCATCGAGGGCGCGGCGCTTAAGCCGGGCATGCGCGCGCTCGACGCCTACTGCGGATGCGGCACCATCGGCATCTGCGCCGCGGCCGCGGTAAACGACCTGCAGGTCGTCGGGGTCGAAAAGGTCGACGAGGCCGTGCGGGCGGCAAAGAAGAACGCCTCGATCAACGGTCTTTCCGACCGATGCTCCTTCGTGGCCGACGACGCCACCTCCTGGATGGCCCGCGAGGGCCGCGGGCTCGGGTTCGACGTCGTTCTCATGGACCCGCCGCGGGCCGGCTCCACCGAGGCGTTTCTCGACGGCGCGGCCGCCCTTGCGCCGGAGCGCATCGTCTATGTGAGCTGCAACATTCAGACTCAGGCCCGTGACCTGGAGTTCATTCGCAGCCGAGGCTATCGCATCGACTCGGTGACCCCGGTGGACATGTTCCCGCACACGAAGCACACGGAGTCCGTCGCCGTCCTCGCGCGCCGCTAGCGCGCCTGTCCGGGGACGTCGCTTAGCCTCACCCCGCAGCGGTATCTACGTGCTGGTTCTGTGACATGCGCCGGCGCGGAGTATCCTCACATACGGCAAAACATCGCACATATATATGCGGCATAGGCCGTCGCCCTGCTCGGGGCGGCGGCTGCATTGCTGCCGTAGACGGAAGTGACCTATGAAGAAGCAGCTCGTTATCCGGTTCGGCATCTACCTCGTCGGCATGCTCTCCATCGCCTTGGGCGTCATGCTCAACACCAAGGCCGGCCTGGGCGCATCGGCCATCATCTCGGTGCCGTACACCATCAGCGAGGGAACCGGCCTGAGCCTGTCCGACCTCACGCTCATCACCTATTGCCTGCTCGTCGTGCTTCAGTTCTTCGTCAAGGGCAAGGACCGGCAGTGGATCGACGTGCTGCAGATCGCGGTGAGCATCGTGTTCACCCGCTTCATGGCGCTCATCGAGTGGGCTATCCCTTACCAGAGCGGTTACCTGCCGACCGACCTGGTCATGCTCGCGCTCGGCATCCTCTTTACCGGCATCGGCGCCGCGGTGACGGTCGACATGCAGCTCATCCCCAACCCCGGCGACGGCATCGTGAGCAGCATCGCGGGAAGGACCCACAAGGAGCTCGGCCTGTGCAAGAACGGCGTCGACGTGTTCTGCGTGGCGTGCTCGCTGGCGGTCGGCCTCAGCATGGGCAATCTCTGGCTGGGCGTAGGGCTGGGCACCATCGCCTCGATGGTGGGCGTTGGCCGCGTGATCTACGCGTTCAACCACGTTGCGCTGCCCAAGCTCGAGGCCGTGGCCGGTCTCAGCAGCTAGCCCGCCCCGACGCTCCGCGCTGGCCCGCGCCCGAAAGAGGGCCATGTGCCGGCCATCCACGGGCTTCTCAAGCGCAATCTAGGGGCTTCTTAAGCGCCGCCCAGGGGCTTCCCAAGCGCTGCCCAAGGCCTTCTTGGCAAACTGAAAAATCTCGCGGGATTCTAGCGGACGTTATCGGCCGAAATCAGGGCCATAACGTCCGTCAGAATCCCGCGAGATTTCTTAGGCAGCTGAAAACGCGCGCGGCAGCGGTTGACGTAGAGCACGCGACAACGTATGACGGGCAGCGCGTCGCGGATAGCCGGCGGCGGGCAGTGGGCGTCCGACCGTCACCCGAGCTCTGCGAAGGACGCCACGGTCGCGTCGGCGCCCTCCACCGGCAAGGTCGCGCTCGCGCCGGTATAGCAGACGGCAAAGACGCCCGCGGCCTGCGCGCTCGCGATGCCCGACGGCGAGTCGTCGAACGCGACCGCCCGCGGCCGGGCCGCATCCACGTCCCCCGGCGCCAGGTATTCCAGCGCCCGCAGATACGGCTCGGGGTCGGGCTTCGCGCGGGAGACCATCTCGCGCCCCACGATCGCGTCCACGTACGTGAGCATCCCGAAGTGGTTGAGCGCCCTCACAAGACTGACGCAGCGCGTCGTCGAGACGACGGCGATGCGACACCCCCGCTCGCGAAGGCGCCCCCACAGCTCACGCAGGCCCGGGCTCGGCTCGAGGTCTTCTCGCCCGTAGATGCCCGCGTCAGAGTCCCAGACCGCCAGGTAGTCCTCGGTCGTCGCGGATATCCCGTGCCTGGCAAGAAGCTCAGGACCGGCGACCTCCGAGGCCTTGCCGATAAACGACTCCAGGTCCTCGTCGGTCGCCTCGTAGCCGAGCGCCGCGAGCGCCGCCCGGTCGAGGTCGATGTAGAGCGGCTCCGTGTCGGCGATGACGCCGTCGAAGTCGAAGAGCGCGTATGTGGCATGCTCAAGCCATGCGGGCGTCGTCATCGGAGCCTCCTTGCGACCTTACGCGCCCACGCGGTCGAACGCGGCCTCGATCTTGCCGCGCACGTACTTGCTCGCGAAGGCGGTCTCCTCGCGCCAGTTCTCGCTGCCGACGTACCAGAACTCGGCCACGTAGCGGCGCACGCCCTGGCGCACGCACTCGTCGAGCGCCTCCCAGTCGGTCGTGCCGGTGCCGAAGGGGATCTCGCGGTAGGCGCCCGCGACGGTCTCCTTGCAGTGGGTGGCCACAAGGTGGCCGCGGCCGGTGGCCAGGTCGTCGGTCACGGACTTGCCGTAGAGGAAGCTCGCGTTGGTCAGGTTGCCGAGGTCGGGGTACACGCCCAGGTACGGGCTGTCGATCTGGCTCACATAGGCCATGGACTTCTCGACCGTGTCCATGAACGGCGTCTCCATGGTCTCGAAGCCCAGCAGCACGCCCTCGCGGGCGGCGAGCTCGGTCGCGCGGGCGAGGTTCTCGGCGAACCACTTGCGGGTCTCGTCGGTGCCCTCCTCGTAGTAGACGTCGTAGCCGGCGAGCTGGATGGTGCGCACGCCCAGGTCGCAGGCGAGCTCGAGCGCCTTGGTCATGATCTGCATGCTGCGCTCGCGCACCGCGGGGTCGGTCGCGCCGAACGGGTACTTGCGGTGGCCCGAGAGGCACATCGAGCGGATGGGCAGCCCGCACTCCTGCTGAAGGCGCACGAGCTCGCGGCGCTCCTCGGCCGTCCACTCCAGGCGGGCAAGCTTGGCGTCGGTCTCGTCGACGGAGATCTCGACGTAGTCGAAGCCGGACTCGCGGGCGACCTCGAGGCGCTCCTTCCACGAGATGTCGTTGGGGACGGCCTTCTCATACATGCCGAGCAGATACGGCTTGGACATGGTTCACTCCCTTGAACAGGCGTTCATTCATCAAGTTCATCAAGAAGGGCCGACCGCCCTTATGAACGGTCGGCCCTGTGTGCCCGACGGCCGCTCATGCGCGGTCGCCGGGCGCCTCAAGCGTTCAACGTCGCTGACGGCCCTTAGAGGACGGAGCGGAACGGGACGTTGGGCTCCTCGTCGAAGCAGTCCTCGAAACCGCGCTGGTACACGAAGTACTTCTTGCCGTTCTCGAAGTCGGTCGGGTAGGTGTAGTGGCCGCCGACCTTCCAGTAGTAGGGCTTGAACTCGTAGCCCAGGCGCTCCTTGCGCATGTTGTAGAGAACCTCGATCTCGCGCAGGTCGGCCTCGAAGTTGGTCCAGACGTCCCAGTGGATGGGGATGACGACCTTGCACTGCAGGGCCTCGGCCATGCGCAGGACGTCGGAAGCCTCCATCTTGTCCTGCATGCCCATGGGGTTGCAGCCGTAGGAGCCGAAGGCCACGTCGACGCCGCCGTACTGCTTGGCGATGTCCTTGCCGTGCTTGGCGAAGTAGATGGAGTAGTGGGAGTCGCCGGAGTGGTAGATGTTGCCGCCCGGGGTGCGGAGAAGGTAGTTGACGGCCTTCTCGTCCATGTCCATCGGGCAGACGCCCCAGAGGTCCTCGCGGTCGGGGCCGGTGGAGTCGGTGGTGGTGATGCAGGTGCGGTCGAAGGAGTCCATGCAGACGATCTCGATGTCGCCGACCTTGATCACGTCGCCGGGCTTGACGGTGATGCAGCGCTCCTCGGGCACGCCCCACTTGAGCCAGAACTCAACGGACTTCTTCGGGCCGATGAACGGGACGGGGATCTCGTTGCCGTCGGCGTCGGTGGTGGTCATGCCGGACTGGATGACGTGGGCCGCGAACTCCTTGGACATGTGGTCCTGGTGGTAGTGGGTGGCAAGGACCGCGTCGACGTGCTTGATCGCGAAGGGATCGAAGACGTAGGGGATGTTGCGCAGGTTCGGCTGCATGGCGCGGCAGCCGGCCATGTTGGCCATCTGGTGGCCGACCTTCATCTTGCCGTCGCCGTGGGTGCGCTTGCCGTTGCCGGTCCACAGGTCGATGGTGATGGCGGTGTTGCCCGGGGTCTTCATGTAGATGCCGGTGCAGCCGAGCCACCACATCTCGACGGTGCCGGGGGCAGGCTGAGCAGCCTCCATGTCCTCGTTCAGCCACGTGCCCCACTCGGGGAACGTGTTCATGATCCAGCTCTCGCGGGTGACCTCGTCGATAGCAGACATGTCTTTCCTCCTAGTATTTCTTCTTTCGGCGAGCACGCGCGGCGCTCGCCGGACTAATAAACTCTTGAACAGCGTGATGCCGAGAAGGGCGCCGGTCGACGCCTGTTAGGCCTCGACGGTGTAGAGCGCGACCTCGTTGGTCTCGCGGTTCGCGGCGATGATGCGCTGCGTGCCCTCGTCCTCGATGACCCAGCAGTTGGCCGGGCCGCGGTCGTGGTCGATCTGCTCGACGGCGTAGATGCCGTCGGCGTACACGACGCGCAGCAGGTCGCGGGCGTCCTTGCGGTTGCCCACCACGGCGCAGGGCTCGCCGGCGAGCTCGCCCGACCAGATGGCGTGCAGGAAGTTGCGGCGCTCGGGGTCGGTCCAGACGCACTTGTACTCGTCGGCGTTCTCGGTCGCGTGCCACACCTTGAGGGTGTCGCCGTGGAAGGCGGAGATGGTCAGGATCTCCTCGACGCCGTCGCCGTCGAAGTCGCCCACGCAGATGTCGCTCGTGGGGTTGACGATGAGGCAGGCCACGTCCCACTCGCCGTCGGCCGTCGCGGGCGGCACGTAGCGGAAGACGCCTGCGGCCGTGGAGACGAGCGCGTAGCTGCGGTCGGGCGCGTACCAGAAGCCGTGGTTCTGCACCTGGGCCGCGGCCAGGCAGGTGAGCTCGAGCTGGTTCTCGTCGCCGTAGGACTCGGCGGCCTCGTCGAGGCGACCGACCCAGACGGCGCCGGGGGTCTGCCAGTCGTTCTTGATCTGGCGGCAGGCGCCCTTGATGGTGCAGGCGATGACCCAGGTCGCGCCGTCGGCGCCCTTGAGCAGGCCGAAGCGGTGGACGTAGGGCAGGTCGCAGAGCTTGGCGGAGCTCCAGGAGCCGTCCTCGGCACGGGTATAGGTGCGGATGTGCGCCGTGTCGCCGCCGAAGTTCGGCGAGAAGAACTCGCAGGTGGCCATGAACTGGTCGTCGCGGCCCGGGACCTGCGTGATGGTCATGACGCCGCCGGGGCCCTCGGCCACGGTCTCCATCGGCTCGCCGTCGAGGGCGAAGCGGCGGATCGGGCCCTGCTTCTCGACGCCGATGAGGAAGCTCTTGGCGTCAGCGCCGTCGAAGGTGCCGATGGCGTAGGCCAGGTTCATCTCGGCGATTACCTTCTTGGAATAGTTCATCTTTTCCCTTACCCCTCGGATTCGGACTTGGATTCGTTGCCGCCCGGCGGCGCGGGCCGCCGGGCAAGAAACTCAGGCTCTTAGGCCTTGAACTTCTCGGCAGCGCCGGTCTCGACGAGGTGCTGCTCCATCTCGGCGTCGGAGAGGACGTTGCGCAGGCCGATGACGTTGACGCCGGCGGCCTTGGCGGAGTCGTACATGTTCACGAAGTTGAGGGGCGAGAAGACGATGTCGTACTGACGGGCGACGGAGACGCCCTCGGAAAGCGCGCAGTGGTGGATCTCCTGGACGCCCATGCCGAGCTTCTTGGTCACGCGCTCGCAGGTCATCTTCATCATGAGGGAGGTACCGGCACCGTTGGCACAAGCGACGAGGATCTTTGCGTTCATGGTTCTCTCCTTTTCTTCCGGGCGCGCCCGGAGGTTTTCCCGGGCCCCTGCCCGGGATCGTTTCTTTGCAAGAAGGGCGGCCGGCGGACCGACCGCCCCTGTAGAGCTGGTGAATCAGGCAGTGCTTCTTGCGACGTTGCTTGCCTTGGCCATGGGGCCATAGGCGGGACGAGCAGGCTGGGCTACAAAGAGGCGCAGGCTACTTGGTGCCGTTGGCGCGCATCTCCTTGCACTTCTGCCAATCCTCGACCTCGAGGAAGTAGGTGTCCTTGTGCTTGCGGTACTGGATCTGCGGGATGGCGATGAGGCCGACGACGCAGAGGGCAAGACCGGCGTAGCCGAGGTACTTCATGAGGACGGTCATGATCGGCCAGACGGCAGCCCAGTCCCACATGCCCATGTAGCCACCGTAGGCGGCCAGGCCGGTCATGCCGGCGATGAAGGCGGAGCCGAAGACCTGGATGAGGCCGGAGATGAACGGGAGGATGCAGCAGGCGCGCAGGCCGCCCTTGTCGTTGGCGTAGACGCCGATGACGGCGTTGTCGAAGAACAGGGGCACGAAGCCGGCCATGATCACGACGGGGGAGCCCATGACGAGCAGGATGCCGATGGCGAGGAACTGGCCGAGGGCGCCGAAGAGGAAGCCGATGGTCACGGCGTTGGGAGCGCCGAAGCCGAAGGTGACGGCGCAGTCGACGCCGGGGACGGAGCCCTTGAGGAGCTTGGAGGAGATGCCGGTGAAGGAGTTGGTGAGCTCGGTAACGAAGGTGCGGACGCCGAGCTGGAGGATCGACAGGTACACGGCGAACTCGAAGGAGGTCGTCAGGATGTACATGAAGAAGTCCTGGCTCTCCTTCATGAAGGAGTTCTCGACGAGGAAGTCACGGCCGAGGATGGCGAGGATGGTGCCGAAGAACGCGGTCATGAGGATGGCGGTGGCGACGAGGTTCTCGTTGAAGATCTTGAGGAAGCCCGGGAGCTTGATGTCGTCGACGTTCTTGGACTCCTTCTTGGAGTGCTTGTTCATCCACTCGGCGGCCTTGGAGGCAAGGTAGACGCCGTACATCTGCTGGTGGGCGATGGTAAGGCCGGCGCCGTCGGTGAGCTCCTGGGTCGGGCGGATGCAGAGGTTGGAGCCGACGGCCCAGTAGAGGCCGAGCAGGACGGTCATGATCGCGAGAACGGCCCAATCCTGGTTCTTAAGGGCGGGGAACGCGAAGAGGATCAGGAAGAACGCGAGGGCGGACTGCTGAACCTGGACGTGACCGGTGGTAAAGAGGGCGCGGCACTTGGTGACCTTCTGGAACGCCACGAGGACGATGTTCAGGATGAAGGCGAAGAGCAGCAGGAACATGACGAGCGAGAAGGACTTGCCCGAGATGAAGTCGAGGGCGGCGGAGCTGGTGTCCTCCATGGCGGCCTGGACGGCGTTCTGGCCGAAGTACGGGTCGATGACGCAGGCGTTCATGTTGAAGCGGGTCTGCAGGCCGACGAGGACGGGACGGAAGGCGCCGGTCAGGCCCGAGGAGCCGACGAGCAGGATCTGGTAGCCGATGACCGCCTTGATGAAGCCGGCGAGGATGTCGTACCAGGGCTTCTTCATAAGGGCGTAGCCAAGGACGACGATCAGGCCGATGAAGTAGGCGGGCTGGGTCAGGATGTTGTTGACGATCCATGACCAGATTCCCAATAGGACGTCCATATCGTTCCTTTCTTTCCTTTTGCGGTGAGCCTCCGATGCTCACCGCAATGACTGGTGCTTAGCCGTGCCGGTCTTACTCGTCGCCGACCATGGCGTCGATCTCGAGAAGCTCCTCGGCGGTCGTGGCGACCTTGAGCTTCTCGACGGCCTCCTCGTTGGTGAGGACGGCCATGAGGCGCTGCATGTTCTTGAAGTGCTCGTCCTGGTTGGTGGAACACAGGGTGAAGAAGATCTGCGCGTCGGTGTCGGGGGTGGGGTTCTCCTCGTCGAAGTGGACGGACTCGGAGCAGCGCATGAAGCCGATGCCGGTGCCGTTGCAGCCCTGGGCGTTCTCGGTGGTGTGGGGCATCGCGACGCCCGGGACCAGCACGATGTAGGGGCCGTTCTTCTCGACGTTCTCGATGATGACGTCGGCGTAGACCGGGTCGACCAGGCCCTCGGCTTCGAGGGGCTTGCAGCACTGGCGCAGAGCCTCCCTCCAATCGAGGGGGCCTTCGGTGAAGGCGTAGCGCTTCTTCTCGACGATTTCCTTCAGAAGCATCCGGAACCTCTCCTTTCCTTTGCTCGCTCTGTTAAGCGTCGTAAGTTGTGGACTCAATATGTTGTTGAGGAACGTTACGAACGCTTTGTTGGCATATTTATAGCTCCAACCGTTCATGTTGAACATTGTCTTTGTTCGTGTTGCCCGCAAACGGTAGAATAACAGCCTTGAACGGTATATGCAATTGTTCAGATTGTTCACTTCTGATATTGTGGTATTTACGATAGTTCAGACCGTTCACAAAACCCGTGCTGTTATGAACGTCTCGACTTCCTTACACTTGTTTTAACCCCGGGGGAAAGGATTAGGGCAGCAGCCATGGCAGAGAAGAAAAGCCGCAGCTTCGTCGAGCAGCGTCGCCAGACCATCCTGCGCATCCTGCGCGAGAAGGGCCGCGCCGGCGTGAGCGAGCTCGCCGAGAAGCTCGGCATCTCGACCCTGACCGTCCGCCGCGACCTCGACGAGCTCGAGGGCCGCGGGCTCGTGAGCCGACGCTACGGCGAGGCCGTCCTCGTCGAGGGCGACGAGATGCTCGGCGGCTCCCCCGCCTATTCCCCCTGCAAGGTCATAAAGGAACGCATAGCCAAGGCCGCGGCGGCGCTGGTCGACGACAACGAGCTGCTCTTCGTCAACACCTCCACGACGGCGCTCGCCACGGTCAAGCACATCAAGGCCGCCGGCGTGACGGTCGTCACCAACAGCATCCACGGCCAGGACCTCACCGTTCCCGAGGGTGGCATGGTCCTCGTCACAGGAGGCGAGGTGCGCCCGCCGCGCGGCGTCCTCTCCGGCGAGTTCGCGCTCGCGAACATCCGCAGCGTGGCCGCGAGCACCTGTTTTGTGGGCTGCGGGGGCATCTCGCTGACCGCGGGTGTTACGTCCACCACCCAGCAGGAGGCCATCGTCAACTCGCTTATGGTGGAGAGAAGCGACCGCCTGGTGCTTCTTGCCGCGTCCAACAAGCTGGGCGTGAGCGCCGGGTTCAGCTACGCGGACCTCTCGCAGGTGAACCTCCTCATCACCGACAAGGACGCGACCGACGAGGACATCGCCGTCCTTCTCGACGCCGGCATCCACGAGATCCGCCGCGTCTAGCCCACAGGCGCGCGGCTGGCGCGCCCGCCATAGACCGCGGGAAATCGAGCGCGGAAAATAAAGCCGCCAAGAACTCCACCGCTCTGGATTGACGTTTTAACCCCCTCCAACGGCCAAAAACGTCAATTCCGAGCGGTGGAGCTGCGCACATGAATGAAGCCCCGCCCGGAGACACGGGTCTCCGAACGGGGCTATTTCGACACAAGCGATCCCGGACAAGCGATCCCGGCAGCTAGGCGATGGAGACCTTGCCGCCCTCGTCCACGCTCACGCGACCGGCGGCGAGCCAACCGATAACCTCGGGGTAGAGCTCGTGCTCGATGGCGTGGATGTGCTCCTCGAGCTCGTCCACGGTCCAGCCCTCCTCCACCGGCAGCGCGCGCTGCGCGATGATGGGCCCGCAGTCGTACTTGTCGTCCGCGAAGTGAACCGTCACGCCCGTGACCTTCACGCCGTAGTCGAACGCGTCCTGGATGGCGTGCGCCCCCTTGAAGCTGGGAAGAAGCGCCGGGTGCAGGTTCACGATGCGGTTCGGGAAGGCCTCGAGCAGCGGGGTGCGCACCATGCGCATGTACCCCGCCATGATCACGTACTCGCAGCCGGCTTCGGTGAGCGCCGCGGCGATCTTCGCGTCGGCAGCCTCGGCGTCGGCGGCGTACTCGGCCTTTTCCATAACGAGAACGGGCAGGCCGGCGGCCTCGGCGCGCTCGATGCCGCGCACGCCCGGGCGGCTCGAGACCACCAGCGCGATCTCGGCGTTCAGCGACCCGTCCGCGATGCGGTCGATGATCGCCTGCAGGTTCGTGCCCGACCCGGAAAGAAGCACGCCGATCTTCAGCGGCGCGCCAGAAGCGGCGACGGCGGCCGTATCCTCATCGTCCTCGACCAGGCGACAGACCCCGCCCTCGCACGACCAATGGCTCATCGATAGGTCACCTCGCCGGAACCGGGCACGCACTCGCCCATGACAAACGGCTCGAAGCCCTGCTCGCGGAGCTTGGCCTCGACCTCGGCCTGGTCGGCGGGCGCGCAGATGATGCTCATGCCCACGCCCATGTTGAAGGTGCGGTAGGCCTCGTCGGGGGTGAGGCCGGCGGCCTTGACCATGTACGGGATCACGGGCGGCATCGGCCACGCGGGGCCGTCCTCGCCGCCGCGGTACACGAGCGCGTCGACGTCGGCGGGCAACGCGCGGTTGAGGTTCTCGGTGATGCCGCCGCCGGTGATGTGCGCCATGGCGTGGATGGGGGCGCCGGCCTTGAGCGCGGCCACGAGCCCGCCCGCGTAGATGGTCGTCGGGCGCAGGACGGCGTCGGCCAGCGACTCGCCGCCGAGCTCGGCCAGCGGCTCGTTCAGCTCCTCGACCGTCTTGCCCTCGATGGCGACCTTGCGCACGAGCGAGTAGCCGTTGGAGTGGATGCCGGAGCTCGGAAGCCCCAGGATGACGTCGCCGGCCTTGACCTTCTCGGGGCCGATCATCTTCGGTCGGTCGACGACGCCCACGACGAAGCCGGCGAGGTCGTAGTCGTCCGGGTTCATGACGCCCGGGTGCTCGGCCATCTCGCCGCCCACGAGCGCGCAGCCGGACTTCTTGCAGCCCTCCGCGATGCCCTTGACGATCTCGGCCACGTGCTCGGCGCGAAGCTTGCCGATGGCCACGTAATCCAGGAAGAAGAGCGGCTCGGCGCCGATGGGCACGACGTCGTCGACGCACATGGCCACGAGGTCCTCGCCCACGGTGTCGTGGCGGTCGAGCAGCTGCGCGATGGCGAGCTTGGTGCCCACGCCGTCGGTGCCGGACACGAGGACCGGGTCCTCCATGTCCTTGAAGCCCTTCATAGAGAAGCAGCTGCCGAAGCCGCCGAGGCCGCCGATGACCTCGGGGCGGTTGGTAGCCTTCACCGCGTCCTTGATGCAGTCGACGGCGCGGGCGCCCTCGGCGGTGTCGACGCCGGCCTCGGCGTAGGTGATGTGCTTGGTCTCATTGGCGTCGGACATGCTAGTTCTCCTTGTCTGCCATTTCGAGGACGTCCTCGGGATGCATCTTCGAGAGGTCGCTCGCGGGGTTCAGGTTGTTCGGCGTGTAGCCGGGAAGGAACTTCTCCTCATAGAAGGACTTCGGGATCTCGACGGGATAGTTGCCGTCGAAGCAGGCCTTGCAGTAGCCCACCTTGGGCACGCACTCCATGAGGCCCTCGACCGAGAGGAACCCGACGGAGTCGGCCCCGATGTGCTCGCGGATCTGCTCGAGCGTCATGTTGGCGGCGATGAGCTGGTCCTGGTCGGCGGTGTCGATACCGTAGAAGCAGGGCCACTTGACCATCGGCGACGCGCTTCTCACGTGCACCTCCGTCGCCCCGGCGTCGCGCAGCAGCTGCACGATCTGGTTCGAGGTGGTGCCGCGGACGATGGAGTCGTCGACCATGACGATCCTCTTGCCGTCGACGACGTCGTGGAGGGCGTTGAGCTTGAGGCGCACGCCGCGCTCGCGCAGCTCCTGCGTGGGGGCGATGAAGGTGCGGGCGATGTAGCGGTTCTTGATAAGGCCCGTGCCGTAGGGGATGCCGGACTCCTTGGCAAAGCCCTCCGCCGCGGGGCAGCCGGAGTCGGGCACGCCGATGACCAGGTCGGCGTCCGCCGGCGTCTCGCGCGCGAGGACGCGGCCCATGTTGTGACGCACCTGGTAGATGGACATGCCGTCCTTGACGGAGTCGGGGCGCGAGAAGTACACGTGCTCGAAGATGCAGTTCGCGGCGCCTCGGGGACGGCACCCCATCTGGGAAGAGAGGCCGTCGTCCGAGATGCGGACGATCTCGCCCGGCTCGACCTCGCGCACATACTCGGCCCCCACGGTGTCGAGGGCGCAGGTCTCGGACGCCACGACCCAGCCGGCCTCGTCGGGGAGCTGGCCCAGGACGAGCGGGCGGATGCCGTGGGGGTCGCGGAAAGCGTAGAGCGCGTTGTCGCGCACGAGCACCATGGCGTAGCCGCCCTCGAGCATGCGCATCGTGTGCGCGATACCCGTGCGCAGGCTGTGCCCTCGCTGGGTAAAGAAACCGATGAGCTTGGCCGCGACCTCGGAGTCGGTGTTCGAGCGGAACGGGATGCCCATCTCGATGAGCTCATGGCGCAGCGAGTCGAAGTTGACGAGCGTGCCGTTGTGCGCCAGCGCGATGATCACGTCGTTGATCATCGAGAGGTGCGGCTGCGCGGACTCCCAGCCCTTGGCGCCGGCGGTGCCGTAGCGGCAGTGGCCGCAGGCGACCTTGCCGGGCATGGCGGCCAGGTCGGCGTCGGTAAAGACCTGCGTGACCAGGCCGAGGTCCTTGCGCACGAGAACCGTCTTTCCGTCGCCGACGGCGATGCCTGACGAGTCCTGCCCGCGGTGCTGCAGGGCATGGAGCGCGAAGTAGGTCATGCGCGCCACGTCGCGGCCGGGCGCCCAGATGCCGAAGACTCCGCACTCCTCGTGGAGCTTGTCGTCGGGCTCGGGGTCGGCGGGCGCGACGGGTGCCCTTCTTTCCAGGTGGTCGAACTTCTCTGACACGAAGATCATGTTCCTCTCGGTTGGGGCCGGATGGGGCTGGGAAGAACGCTATTTCGGAACGCAGACGAGGATGACGCGCCCCGTCTCGTTGCCGGTGTAGCTGCAGGTGCACAGCGAGAGCACGTTGGCGGCCGAGTACACGGCCTCGTCGCAGTCGGAGGACTTCGAGCTCGCCTTCGCCGCGAGGTCGGAAAGGTAGCTGTGGAACGCGTCGTCCGACTCGAAGGAGAACTGACGGACGTTCTCGTCCTCACCGTCGGTTTTATACGCAAAGAGGGGCCGCAGCTCGTAGGTCGCGTTCTCGGTCACGTACCAGACGGTCTGGATGGAGTCGAACATGCCCTGGTTCTCGAGGTCGGCCACGGCCTTGAACATGGAACCGTTGTACAGGTGGTGCCCGTAGACGATCGACTGCCTGTCCACCATGCCCGGGGCGGTGTTGTCGGCGTCGAGGAAGATCTGGCCGCCCACCGAGTACTGTCCCTCGGCGTTCGTGCGGAGGTACTCGTCGTTGTCCGACCCCTGGTAAACGGGGTAGTTGACGACGGTCCCGGGAATCTGGATCCACCCGACGACGTCGGAGTTGACGGCCTTGAGGGCGGCCCAGTCCACCTGAGGCGCCGTGGCGCCGGTGTCGTCGACCGTCGCGTAGGTCGCGAGCTTCTCGTTGATCTGGTCCTGCTCGCGGTACTGCTGCTGGTTGTAGATCCACATGCCCGCGGCGCCGATGAGAAGCGCCAGGCCCACGACCAGAAAGACGGTCGAGATGATGCGGGAGCGGCGGCGCTTGGGGTCGCGCTTCCCCTTGATGTCGTAGGGGTCCGTGTGCGCGGCGCCGCGGCGGCCCTTCTTGCGGCCCTTCTCCGCGGCGGCGCCGACGACGGAGTTGTAGCCGACGGCGCCGGCCGCGGCGGGCTTTGCGTAGCGGTTGCCGGCCGGGGCGTGGTAGGACTCGTCGCCCCCGCGCAGGGGGCGGGCAACGGTCGGCTGGCCGGAGGTCGCAGGGTCGCTCTTGAAGTGACGGGCCATGCCGTTAGGCCTCGGCCATCTGCTGCTTGAAGTCGACGATGGTCTGGCGGTACTCGGGCATGGTGGCGCCGAGGATCTGCGTCGCGTAGATGGCGGCGTTCTTTGCCCCGTTGATGGCGACGCAGGCCACAGGCACGCCGGAAGGCATCTGCACCATGGAAAGAAGCGAGTCCATGCCGCCGAGGTCGGAGGTCTTCATCGGGACGCCGATGATGGGCAGCGGGGTAAAGGCCGCGACCACGCCGCCGAGGTGCGCCGCCTTGCCGGCGGCGGCGATGATCACCTTGAGGCCGCGGTCGGCGGCGGAAGCGGCCCATTCGTGCACCTTGTCGGGGGTGCGGTGGGCCGAGGCGATCACAAGCTCATAAGGAACGCCGAGCTCATCGAGCTGGGCGGTGCAGGCTTCCATGGTCGGCATATCGGACTTGGATCCCATGATGATGCCCACGAGCGGCTTCTCGGCGGTCTGTGCCACGAGCTTCTCCTCCCTTGGCGCCCGGACAGGGGCGCCGACGCTGCATGAGAACCTCCAGTATACGCGAGCTGCGGCGGGTTTCATCTGCGCCGACATCTCCTCCACGTCTGCCCTGCAGCGGCGTCCGCGAGCCGTTGCCGGCCGTGGCGGCCTGGCGGCTCGCGGGCGCCGCGGCCAGGAGCAGGCCGCCGCCCAAGTCGACCTAGCGCTCCCGGCTCGCGCGCCACATCTTTATGAAGCGCCCGACCCCGGCGCGCTCCATCGTCTGGACGCTCTTGCTCGGCAGGGAAGAAATGAACTGCCGCCCGTAGCGCTTGGTCACCAGGCGCGAGTCCGCCAGCACAAGCACGCCGGTGTCCGTCGACGTGCGGATGAGCCTGCCCGCGGCCTGCTTCACGCTGATCACGGCCTCGGGCAGCGAGTGCTTCCACCATGCGCGCTGGTCGCGGGCCTCGCGCTCGCGAACCAGCGGGTCGTTCGGGCTCGCGAACGGCAGTTTGGGAATAACCACGCAGCGCAGCGTGTCGCCGGCGGCGTCGAACCCCTCCCAGAACGACTTGAGCGCCAGGAGCGAGAGCCCCTTGTCGGCGACGAATCGGTCGCGCAGGCGGCGGGCGCTCGCCCCCTTTCCCTGTTGGGCGAGCTCAAGGCCGACGTCGGCGAGCCTCGGCGCCAGCAATTCATGGACGCGCTCCATGTCGCGGCGGTTCGTGAAGAGGGTGAGCACCGAGCCGCCCATGGCCACGTGCACGTCGTAGAGAAGCTCGACGAGCGCCTCGATATAGCCCTTCTCGTTCGGGGCGGGCATGTCCTTGGCCACGACCACGCTCATGTTCCGGTCGAAGTCGAAGCTGGAGTCCAGCCTCAGGTCGCGGTGGTTGCCGGCGCGGTCGAGCCCCACGCCGGCATCGAAGTGCTCGAAGCTCTCGCCAACGGCGATGGTCGCCGAGGTGAAGACCACCGACTCCATCTCGGGCAGCCACCGCTCGGCGAGGTCGGCACCCACGTCGAGCTTCTCCGCGCAGAGCTTCTCCATGTTCTGCCGCTTCCTCGAGCGGCTGACCTGCGCCGAGTAGACGTAGGACGGGTCGGGCTCCACGCACACCAGGCGCACGCCGTCGAGCAGGTCGGCCAAGAAGCGCGTCGACTCGCCGAGGTCCGACGCGGCGCGGGCGTCGGTCTCGCGCAGCGCGTCGGCGGCTTCCTTGAGCTGCTTGTTCGCCTCGGCCAGGACCTCCGCGGCCCGTGCACCCGCCTCCGCGACGGCCGCCCACTCGGGCTTCTCCCTGATCTCCGGGCCCACCCAGAGGGTCGCCACGTCGTAGCCGCCCTCGCCGCCGCGAGCGAGCGACGCCAGGCCGTGCACCGCCTCGAAGAGGTCGGCCGTCGACACCTGGGCCCGCGCTATCGTCGCCGACGCCTTGGCAAGAAGCCCCGTGACGAGCGTCGAGTTGTCGAGCCGCGCCGCCTGGGCCATGAGGTTGCGGATGACGCCGGTCTTCGTGCCTCCAAGGAGCTCGAAGGCCACGCGGGCCTCCTCGCCGGAGACCTCGACCGCCCACTGCCTGCGCGCCTCGGCCTCGAAGGCGTGCGCCTCGTCGACCACCCAATGGCGAATGGGCGGCAGGATGTTGCCGTCCGCCTCGACGTTTCTGAGCAGCAGCGAGTGGTTCGTCACCACGACGTCGCCGCAAGCGGCGCGCTTCCGCGCCCCGTGGAGCAGGCAGAGGTTGGGGTAATACGGGCAGCGCGAGCGCAGGCACTCCCCGGAGGTGGTCGTGAGCATGCTGCGCGGCACGTAGCGCCAGCGGATGCCGAGCGCGTCGAGGTCCCCGTCCGGGGACTGGCACGCGAACGCGTAGCACACGGCGAGCGCCGTGAGCATGTCGGACCCGACCGCGTTGTCCGACCTGCCGTCCTTCTTTCCGGCGGCGATGGGCAGGTCCTCCCGTGCCGCGCGGTCCATCCTGTGGAGGCAGGGGTAGTGGTCGTAGCCCTTGAGGCTGTGGAACTCGAGGCCGTCGGGCAGGGCCGCGGCGAGCGCCGGGAGCTCATGTGAGACGAGCTGGTCCGTCAGGGCGTTCGTCTTCGTGGCCACGCCGACCGTCACGTTGTTCCTCTTCGCGTAGAGCGCCATGGGGAGCAGGTAGGCGAGCGACTTGCCCACGCCCGTCCCCGCCTCGATGGCCCGGTGGGAGGATTCCTTGAGCGCGCGGGCCACCTCGCGGGCCATCTCCTCCTGCTCCGGCCGGCGCTCGAGCCGCTCGTACATGCGCGACGCGACGCCGCCGGCCCGCAGCTCCGAGGTCACTTCCTCGGGAGAAGGGCACGACGCGGGGCCGTCGAGCTCCTGCGCGTCCACGCGGACGTGCCCCGTCGCGGACATGACGAGCTTTGCCCGGGCCGCGGGCAGCGAGAAGCCCACGCCCTCCTCGGCGAGCGCCATCTGCGAGAGCACGGGCCGGAACGCCCAGTCGATCTCCGGGTGCATGGCGGCGAGAAACCCGGTCAGGCCCGCCGGAAGGTCGCTCAGGGCGCAGAGGATGATCCTCCACATGCCGCAGAGCGCGTCGACGTCATCCGTCGAGTTGTGCGTGACGGCGGCGCAGCCGAACGCGGAGGCCATGTCCGCCAGCCGGTGGGACGAGAGCCTCGGCAGCGCGATCCTCGAGAGCGAGAGCGTGTCGACCCATATATCGGACACCTCGGCACCGCCGGGGACGGCCTCGATGAAGGTCCTGTCGAACGTCGCGTTGTGGGCCAGGACCGGAGCCCCTCCCACGAACGCAGCGAGCTCGGCGACCGCCTCCTTCGGCGACGGGGCGCCGGCGACGTCGATCTGCGAGATGCCTGTGAGCTTCTGGATCTCGGGCGGGATCGGCCGGCCCGGGTCCACGAAGGTCTCGAAGCGCTCGACGACCTCGCGGCCGCGCAGGCGGGCGGCGCTTATCTCTATGAGTTCGCAGTCCTTGAAGCTCAGGCCGGTCGTCTCGGTGTCGAGAACCACGACGTCGTCCTCGAGCAACCCGAACCGGGCGGTCTTGGCGCGCTCGGCAAGCGTGCGGTACGCGGCGGCGACGTCGCTCGGGGTCCCCGGCATGATGAGGTCGTCGAGGGTCGGCGTCGCCTGGCCCTCGTGCTGGGCGTCCTTCGTCATGTGACCTTCCTTGTCTATGTTCTTCTCGCGCCCAACCGGGACGCCTCGCAAACGAACGCCTTTTATTCGGCGGCCGGCTTGACCTTAGCCTTCTCCATGGCGAGCTCGACGAACCTCGTGCAGAGCTCCGGGAACTCAATGCCTCCGTGGCGCGCCGAGTCCGGCAGCAGGCTCGCGGCCGTCATGCCGGGAATGGTGTTCGTCTCGAGGATGACAGGCTCCCCCTCGGACGTGACGATAAAGTCGCTTCGCGAGCACCCGGCGCAGCCCAACGCCTTGTGCGCGGCCTCCGCGAGCGCCTGGGCCTTGGCGTAAACGGCCGCGGGAAGACGGGCGGGGATGACGTGGTGGAGCTCCGCCGGCTCGTACTTGACCTTCTCGTCATAGAAGTCGGCGCCGGTCACGATCTCCACGATAGGCAGCGCGTGGGGATCGTCGTTGCCGATCACCGGAACGGTGATCTCCATGCCCTGCACGCACTCCTCCACAAGCACGCGCTCACCGCCCGCGCCGGCTCGCGCGATCGCGGCGGCGAGCTGCTGGCGCTCGGTCACCCTCGTGATGCCGAAGCTGCTGCCGTTGCCCGAGGGCTTGACGATCAACGGCAGCCCGAGCTCGGACACGAGCGCGTCGAGCTGATGCTCCGAGAGCTCGATGCCTGCAGGGAAGTCGAGGCCGCGCGGCGCGCGGATACCCGCCTTTCCGTAGATGACCTTCGCGACCTCCTTCTCCATCGAAACCGCCTGCGCAAGAACGCCGGAGAAGGCATAGGGAATGTGCAGCACCTCTAGAAGGCCTTGGACGCAGCCGTCCTCGCCGTAGCGGCCATGGAGCGCGGGGAAGGCGACGTCGTATCCTCCTCGGCTGAGCTTCTCAACAAACCCAGGCTCAGCGATATCGATGAAGTCCACCTGCGAGAAACCGGCGTCGAGAAGGGCTTTCTGGCACTCGGCGGCCGACTTGAGGGACACCTCACGCTCGTCGGACCATCCGCCCGCGAGGACGGCGACCTTCAGTGCCTTGAGTTCTTCTGTGTTCATGACGCTCCTTAGCCAGACCGCCCCTGTGCTGCACGTATACTCGTTTGGCACACACAGAGGTTCATTTCCTGTTGAGAGGATACTCCACCGCAGGGACGACTCGTAGACGGGAGCTAACGTGGACACCACGAACGAAACTGTTTCTTCGGCACAGATGCGCGACCTCAAGTCGCTGACCAAGGGCGAGCTCATGGAGCTTATGTCCTCCCTCGGGCAGCCGGCGTTTCGCGTGAAACAAGTCGAGGACTGGATTTGGAACAAGAACGCCAGTTCTTTCGACGACATGACCAACCTTCCCAAGGCGTTGCGCGCGGAGCTTTCCTCCAAGCTCACCCTTGGCGGGGTCGAGGAGGTCGCCCGTCAGGTTTCTGAGGACGGCAGCCGTAAATACCTGCTCAAATTCCCCGACGGCGCGACCGTTGAGTGCGTCGGCATGCCCTCTGGGAAGAAGCTCGCCGTCTGCGTGAGCAGCCAGGCAGGTTGTGCCATGGGCTGCGCGTTCTGCGCCACGGGCGGCGCCGGTTTTACCCGTCACCTTACCGCCACCGAGATCTACGACCAGGTCATGCACGTTCGCGACGACTTCAACACCCGCGTCACGAGCGTCGTCTTCATGGGGCAGGGCGAGCCGTTCATGAACTACGACGCCACCCTGGGCGCCCTGCGCAAGCTCAACGACCCCGAGCAGGGCGGGATCGGCGCGCGCCACTTGACCGTATCCACCTGCGGCGTTATCCCCATGATCCGCAAGTTCTCCCACGAGCCGGAGCAGTTCACCCTCGCGGTCTCGCTTCACTCCGCGGTCCAGAAGACCCGAAACTTCCTTATGCCCGGCGTCAAGAAGTACTCGCTGCTTAACCTCTACACGGCCATGGGCGAGTACGTGGACCGCACGGGGCGCCGCCCGACGTATGAGTATGCGCTCATCGGCGGCGTGAACGACTCGCGCGACGAGATGAACGCGCTGTGCGACTTCTGCCGCGACACGCTGGCTCACGTTAACCTGATTCAGCTGAACGAGGTTCCCGGCTCCAAGCTCAAGCCGTCGACCCAGCGCAAGGCCGAGGACTTCCTCAACGCTCTCGCTCGCGTTGGCGTAGAGGCCACCATCCGCAATTCCCGCGGCGCCGACATCGACGCCGCCTGCGGTCAGCTTAAGCAGCGGATGAGCTAATTCCTTACACAGCTTAGTAATAAAAATGCACCGTTAGATTTGATCTAACGGTGCATTTATTTATATTTTAGAAGCCGAGGCTTTCCCATTGTCTCTTAGTAGCCTGAACATTGGGAAGCGAACTGGCGTCCTCAATCACAACGCCCTGGCGGTCATCGATGAGACTGCTGATGGTGGTATATGCCTTCTTTGAGGCTTGCGCGAGGTCCTCGATTTTACGTTTAGCGTCATCTCTTAAACCATAGGTATAGAAGAGATAACCGGAAACCGTAAGCAGCGCCGAGGCTATCAGAACGTGTTTTGCCCTCATTATTGCTCGCCGTCCATACCAGAGAGCTTATTTACCAGCTGCGCGAGGTCCTCTTCAGTCGAAAACTCAATCTCGATCTTATTCTTGCCTCGAACGGACTTGACTTTCACGTTCGTCTCAAGAGCGAGCCTGAGCTGTCGTGCTGCGCGCTTGAACGATTGCGGGGTCGGCTCCCTTCGACGCGGAGTGGCCTCGGAGTCGACAGAAAAGAGAGGGGCAAGAGTTTCTGTCTGTCTCACCGACAGCTTTTCCTCTACCACCTTCTGTGCGAGCTTGATGCGTCCCTCCTCAGAAGGAACAGCAAGAATCGCGCGTGCGTGCCCAGCAGTCAACGAGCCATCCTCAACGAACTGCTGGACCTCATCAGGAAGGTCAAGGAGTCGAAGGGTATTCGTCACCGCAGAACGAGACTTTGAGACCAGCTTCGCCGTCTCGTCTTGGGTAAGGCCCCTCTCCTTAATTAACTGACGGTAGCCTCTTGCTTCTTCAAGAGGGCTCAAGTCAGAACGCTGCAGGTTTTCGATAAGGGCAAGCTTAAATACCTCGTCGTCATCGATATCCTTGATGACGACGGGAACTTCCTTAAGTCCAGCTAGCTTCGCTGCCTGATACCTACGCTCACCAGCAACGATTTCGTATTTGGTACCGACCTTCCTTACAAGAAGCGGCTGAAGAACGCCGTTCTGTTTTATGGAGTCGGAAAGCTCTGACAGCTCCTGCTCTTTAAAGAGCTTTCGAGGCTGATCCTTATTAGGGACAATCTGGGAAATGGGGAGCGTCGAATCATTGTCTAAAGCCGCCGTCTCAGCCTCTGCGGTTCCCATCAGAGAGCCAAGACCTTTTCCGAGTGCTTTCTTAGCCACGTCTCGTCACCTCTTTCGCCAACTTGCCGTATGCAAGAGCTCCCTTGCTTACTCGCGCATAGATATTAATCGGCTGCCCGTAGGACGGAGCCTCTGCGATCTTGATGTTGCGAGGAATTACCGTTTTGAAGACTTTTGAACCAAAGTAGTTCCTGACTTCCTCCTCAACCTGCTTCGAAAGGGAAGTACGGGTATCGAACATGGTCAAAACAACGCCAAACACGTCAAGGTCCGGGTTAATGTTCTTCTGAACCATCCTCATCGACTCAAGAAGCTTCGTAACGCCCTCAAGCGCATAGTACTCACACTGAATCGGAATCAGAAGTGAGTCAGCTGCGGTCAAAGCGTTGATGGTAAGAAGACCCAGCGACGGAGGGCAATCGATGATGATGTAGTCAAACTCACCTTCAATAGACTTCAATGCGCGCTTAAGACAGCCTTCGCGCGACATTTTAGAGACCAATTCAATCTCTGCTCCCGCAAGCTGGATGGTTGCAGGGGCAACAAACACCGATTTGCACTCCGTTGACTGAATAATGTCCTCAATAGGGTAATCCTGAAGCACGACATCGTAGATATCATGCTCAAGCTCCTCTTTCTCAATACCAAAACCAGAGGAAGCGTTACCCTGCGGGTCAAAATCGATGATCAGCACTTTCTTTTTAAGCTCAGAAAGGCTTGCAGATAGATTGATTACGGTAGTCGACTTGCCAACACCACCTTTTTGGTTGATGCATGCAAGAATTCGAGTATCCCGGTCCGGAAAACCGCGCTTTATATCCCTAAAGCCCACTTCCGACTCCTTAACCTATGTTGTGGATTGAAAACTTCTCTATCTTACGTCATGTTTCACGTGAAACTACTCTTGACTTTGTTTCACGTGAAACATCGATTCGATACTTACGACATCTATCGCATATCATTCCCGCACATGACACCCGAACTACTCAATTTGAGTATATTGACGCTTCTTCGAACACTACTAATACGATAATAGGGTCGTAATACACCACCTGAAGACATTGGCAACCGGCGCAACAACACCTCGATAGTCTATTTGCTATTTCACTACTGACTTACAGCCTATGCATAATACGCAGTTGGTAATCTTAGCCCTGTAGGACTAAATACAGTAAAGCCTCCCATGTTTCACGTGAAACATAGGAGGCTTTAGAACACTGATAAGTGAGAGACCTTACTTTCTTATATGAGCAACAAGCGGCTCTGATTTCGCTAAACCATTTCTACGAGGAAGCTTAATCCGAGGCTCATTGTCCTTTTCATAGATCAAGACCTCACGATGGCCAAGATCTCTGGGTAACTCAAAGGTTTCACGTGAAACACGAACGAGACCGCAGACCTGAGCCGCATAGTTCGCGTTATCAAGTTCCTCAGAAGTCGGATTAGCTTTCTCAAGAATAAGCTGACCACCAAACTTTAAGAGTGGGGTCGCATACTCAATGAGGACATTACTCTGAGCGACTGCTCGTGCACAAACATAATCGAATGCACGCGGTTCATCAACAGCAAGAAGCTCAGCACGAACAGCTAACGCCCTACAAGATTCTAGGTCAAGCTCGTGAATAAACTCATTGACTGCATTGACCTTCTTTCCAACCGAATCGATAAAGGTCCCTCGCATATGAGTCATAATCGCAAGCGGAATCCCAGGGAATCCAGCTCCAGTCCCGATATCAACGAACCTAAGCCCGTCTGAGGGCACAAAGTCCTTTGTCAGGAGTGGGACTAGAGAGTCAACGATATGAAGCGTCACAGCGTCTCTCAGAGTCACGATTCTCGTGAGGTTCATGACCTTATTTTTCTCAATCACCAATTCAAGGTGACGAACCATCTTTCGAGCCTTGTCCTCAGGACAAGCAAGCCCCATCTGCTTCAACTCAGAGAGAAGCTGTTCAACAGCCTCGTCAATCTCGATCTGATCCATATATGACTCCTGACAAAACCTTTTGACACAAGAAGAATTGGCAATAAAAAAGGAGAGGACGAATCCTCTCCTCAAATAGTACCTGAAGCAGACACCTACCGAACAGCAGTGATGACCACTCGACGATTAGGGTCAACTCCCTCAGAGTGAGTGGTGACCGTGTCGTCATCGACAAGGGCAAGGTGTACGAGTCGCCTCTCATAGGCGTTCATGGGAGCCATTGCGACACGACCCTGCTTACGGGCACGCTGGGCAGCGCTTCTCGCAAGCCCCTGGACCTTGTTCTTCCTACGGCTCTTATAGCTCTCGATATCCACCGTGATCGGATAGTAGAACTTGAGCGTAGAGCTCATAAGCGACGTGAGGACCATCTGCAGGGAATCAAGCGTGTGTCCGTGCTTACCGATCAAAACAGCAAGATCGCCGCCGTTGACGTCGAGAATAAGCTCCCCGTTGTCGCCGTCATACTCATCGATAGAGGAGTTGTTCTCACCGAAGAACGAAAGAAGGCTGCGCAGGTGCTCGACCGCGACGTCGGCGACCTTGTCGGTCTCCTCGTCCGTAAGCTCCATACCGGCCTCGAAGTGCTCGCGGATAGTGGCGAACTCGTCGTCGGCAGCGTCAACATCGAGGGACTGATCGACGGAGACCGTCGTTTCCTCAGTCATTTCCTCATTGTCCATGCCAACCTCCGAAATACATAGGTAATTAAACTTAAAACAGACCGATATCAGCGCAATTAGTTCTTCTTGTGCTGACGAGGCTTCTTCTCCTTGCGGACAACGTTGACCTCGACAGGCGCGTTCTTGGCCTTCTCCTCGGCCTCACGCTTGGCCTTCTCCATGACCTTCTGGGTCACGAGCTTCTGCTGCACGACCTGCCACAGCGAGGAGGCGACGTAGTACAGCAGAACAGCGGCGGGGCAGGTCCAACCGAACCAGAGCATCATGACGGACATGACGCCGCCCATGACCATCTGCTGTTGCTTCATCTCGGGAGCGGCGCTGCTCGAGTTGAGCATCATGGGGATGAAGGTGAGGACACCAAAGAGCACGTCCATGATGATATACGGGAGCGCAGCGACGAAACCGGACGCGGCAAGCACGCCGGAGACGGAGTCGGAGATCGACGGGAGGATGCTGTAGAAGCAGGCGTCGGTCGGAACGTTCTTGATGACGGTGAACAGCGCGAAGAAGACCGGCATCTGGATGATCAGGGGCAGGCAACCCATGAGCGGGTTCACGTGCATCTCGGAGTAGACCTTCATGGTCTCTTCCTGAAGTCGCTGGGGATCGTCCGCGTACTTCTCCTGAATCTCCTGAATGCGCGGCTGCATAACCTGCATGCCCGCGGTCGACTTGACCGACTTCGTCTGGAGCGGGGTCAGGATGAGGCGGATGATGATGGTAAGGACGATGACGGCAAGGCCCCAATCGCCCACGAAGCCCTGGATGCCCGCGAGCACCTGGGTCAGAAAGCTAATAAACCAATCCCACATGATTCCTCCGTGGTCAGTAACTAGGGGACGGGGTCGTACCCACCGTTGTGAAGAGGATGACAGCGAAGGATCCGGCGCAGGGCGAGCAGGGAACCTTTGAGGGCCCCATACTTACAGATGGCGAGACGGGCGTACTCGGAGCACGTGGGGTAATAGATGCACCTCGCCCCGAAGAGCGGGGAGATCCGACGTTGATAGAAGCCGACGCCGGCAAGGAGCGCCCTGGAGGCGATGCTTCGCCCCTCCGAGCCCCTCACCTTAGGCGCCGGCCTTCTTGATGAGCCTTCTCAAAGAGCGCGCGACACTCGAAGGGGAGCTGTCATGCGTATCCTTGGTCGAGAAGAGGATCACGTCGTACCCGTCGACGGGAAGGCCGCACTCGCGCGCGGCTTCCCTCAGAACCCTCTTGCAGCGATTCCGATAGACGGCGTTTCCCAGCCGCTTAGGCGCGACGAAGGCGACCCTTGCGGGGTCGCCCTCGTCGAGCTTAGCCATTCGAATGCGCAGGAGAGGATCGTTGAGCCTCTTCCCGCAAGAGAAGACCTTCTCAAATTCACGCTTGGATTTGATGGTCTCCATCTTTGTATTTAGACGGTGAGCTTCTTGCGGCCCTTGGCACGACGGCGAGCGAGGACCTTGCGGCCGCCCTTGGTGGCCATACGGGCACGGAAACCGTGGGTCTTGGCGCGCTTGCGCTTGTTGGGCTGATACGTACGCTTCATAGCTATTCCTCCCGGTTGGGTGTAAACGTCTTTATAGGGCAATAAGCCCAAAGATTGTAAAGGTCGGCGCGGCAAAGTGTCAAATATCTACGCAAAAGAAGTACGCGAACCACGCCGACGGCTTTTCACGCCTTTCTTTCAAGGCCGGAAGGTTTCTTTCATATAGTCTGAAACCTGCGGAAAGATGCTATGCTTTTTCGGCTTTGGATTCACCTTGCGCACGAGTTATCGACGGGTTTTCATCCTTTGTTGAAAACTTTCGTTCACATCGAATCCGAGCTGAAAGGTTTTCTACAAATGATGAAAAGTCGTTGAGAAAGCGAGGTGGGGAGAGGGGCATGGCGCGCGATTTCTACCCGATGGTCGAAGAGGGCACGGCAGACAGCGACCAAGAGAAATCCCTGGTCACGAACCCGGCGCGCATCGCCGTCTACGACGATGCCGCGGCTGCGCCGAGGGTCGTCGTCGTGGAGCCGAAGGACGTCCGCTCCTACCTCGAGGAGATCACCGGCACTGTGAACAAGCTCTCCCATGAGCAGGGCGGCCAGATTCCCTTCATGGTGATCCGCGAGATCGTAGAGAACTTCATCCACGCGTACTTCCAGTCCCCGACGATCACCATCCTCGACGGCGGCAACACCATCCGCTTCTCCGACCAGGGCCCCGGCATCCAGGAGAAGGACCTCGCCCTCGAGTACGGGACCTCGTCGGCGACCGAGGAGATGCGCCAGTACATCCGTGGCGTAGGGAGCGGCCTGCCGTACGCGCAGCAGTATATGGAGGACAAGGGCGGCAGCCTGGTCATAGAGGACAACATCGCGGGTGGCACCGTGGTGACCATCTCCATCAGGCCGAGCAACGAGGCCATGGACATATCGCGCGCGCCGGCGCCCGGCCCGTCCGCGGACGCCTACGCGAACATGTATCAACAAGGAGCCTGGCAGCAGCCGGCATGGCAGCAGCCCGCGTGGCAGCCGGGTTTTCAACAACCGGGCTACGCGCAGCAGCAGCCTTATGCGCAGCAGGCCTTCCAGCAGCCCGGGTGGCCGCAGGGATACCAGCAGCCCCAGCAGCCCGGATACCCCCAGGCCGGCGCTCAGCCGTCGGCGCAGGCGTGGCCGCAGCAGGCCCCCTACCAGCAGCCGCAGCAGGCCGCGCCGCAGCCTACCCAGCCGCAGGCCGCGCCGCAGCAGGCGCTGCCCAGCGTCTCCGAGCGCGGACGGATGGTCCTCGGCTACCTGTCGCAGCACGAGAGCTGCGGCCCGACCGAGCTCACCCAGCAGCTCGGCTTCTCGGGCCCCACGTGGTCGCGCGAGCTCTCGAAGCTCGTCTCGGCGGGATACCTGACTAAGTCGGGGCAGAAATACACCCTGACCGCCGTCGGCCGCGGCCTCGTCTAGCCGGGCGAGTGCCCCCTCGAGTTCGGAAGGCTTCCGAACCCCACCGGGCGCGAGCCAGCCCGGGCGAGAGGCGTCCCCAGGTTCGGTAGGCTTCCGAACCCCATATGCCGCGGGCTCGCCCAGGCAGGAGAGCTGCCGCTTTCCGACACCCCTCTCCCGAAGTTTTCAACAATGTTCTATACTTGCGTTCACTTTTCGACAATCGCAAGGACACGCGCATGGACATCACACAGGAATCCGACGCCGACGCGCTGTGGCAAGACGCGCTCGACCTGCTCGCCGGCAACGGCGCGCCGGAGGCGTTTCTCGCCATGCTGCGCAACTGCACCCCGACCTCGCTCGAGGACGGCGTCCTGCGCGTCCAGACGCCGATGCGCCTCGTGCTCAAGCGCCTCTCGTCCAACATCGGCGAGATAGAGGCGGTGCTCGAGCAGGCCGCCTTCGAGCCGGTCAAGCTCGAGGCCTCGCTCGGCGGCGCGGCTGCCGCGCCGAAGCCGCACGTATCGTCCATGTCGAGCGCCGAGGCGCGCGACTGGAAGGCCGCGACCGAGGCGCCCGTGCGAGCGCAGGAGCAGCCCCGACCCCGCGCGGCGGCCGATGAGGACCCCTGGAGGGAGGACGCCGAGGGCGTCGCGCGCGAGAACCGCCGCAGGAGGGCCGAGAACCCCCTCGTCGAGGACGTGGGCGCCGGCGACTCCAAGCTCACTTTCGACCGCTTCGTCGTGGGCGACGAGAACCGCATAGCCTACGACTCGGCCATGCAGGTGGCGGACGGCGTGAACAAAGCCTACGACCTGCTCTTCATCTACGGAAAATCCGGCCTCGGCAAGACTCACCTGCTGCGAGCCATCCAGAACTACATAGCCGAGAACGACCCGTCGCGCATCTGCGTGTACAAAGACGCGTCGAGCTTCATCACCGACTACGTGAACGCCTCGCGCTCCGAGAACCGCTCGGCCGCCGACGAGCTGCGCCAGCACTACGCGGACATCGACGTGCTCATCATCGACGACATCCAGCAGCTCCTGGGCAAGACGGGCACCATCAACTTCTTCTTCGACACCTTCAACACCCTGAGGGCAGCGGGCAAGTGGATCGTGCTCGCCGCGGACCGCACGCCGGCCGAGCTCGGCATGGGCAAGGACGGCTTCGACGAGCGCGTGACCAGCCGCATCGGCGGGGGCTACCCGGCGGCGGTGCAGGTCCCCAGCTACGAGCTCCGCACCCACCTGATCGAGAACTTCTGCGAGCGGGCCCTCGAGGACGCCGCGCGCGAGCACCTCGAGGGGTCGGTGGCGCCCATCTCGGAAGACTCCCAGCGCTTCATGGCCGAGAAGGCCGGCAACAACATCCGCCTCATCGAGGGGTTCTGCCAGCGCTGCCTCATCGCGAGCGCCCGGGCGCGGGCGGCGGGCGGCGAGCTCACCCGCGACCAGATCGGCGAGCTTGCGCTCGAGGTCTGGCCCACCAGGGAGCAGCACGTGACCATCGAGCAGGTGCAGAAGGGCATCGAGAAATACTACGACGTGGGCCACGCCGACCTCATCGGGTCGAGCCGCAGCAAGAACCTGATGGAGCCGCGCCACGTGGCCATCTGGCTCTGTAAGGGGCTCTGCGACCAGACCTTGGCGGACATCGGCAAGAAGTTCGGCGGCCGCAGCCACGCCACCGTCCTCCACAGCATCCGCTGGGTCGACGACCGCCGCAAGGAGGACCGGACCTTCCGCGAGAAGCTCATGGTCGTGAGGGAGAACATCACCCAGAACGTCTAGGAAGCAGGTTCAAAAGCGGTCGAAAAGGCGTCGACGGCACCTGGATAAACCGTACAGAAGTGTTGAAAAGTAAAGGGGGCATGCGGCGAATGTTCAAGAAGGTCGAAACGCCGAAGAGAAGAAAACCTCAGAGAAACCTAGTCTGACCTCGGCTTTTGTTCCCTTATCTACTTTTCAACAGACCCTATTATTACTACTAATCTTTTAGATATATATAAATACAAATAGAAAGGCCCGAAGATGAAGTTCACCGTAAGCCAGTCCTCGCTTCTCAAAGCGCTGTCGGTGGTTGCCAAGGGCATGGGAGCCAACTCGACCCTGCCCATCCTCTCGGGCATCTACATCAAGGCCGCGGAGGGCACCCTCGAGTTCCAGACGAACAACCTGACCATCTCCATCCGCCACCTCATCCCCGCCAACGTCGAGGAGCCGGGCGAGACGGTCGTCTCCGGCAAGGTCATCACCAACATCGTGAAGACGCTCCCGGACGCCGCGGTCACCTTCGACGGCGGCGAGAGGACCATCTCCATCTCGTGCGACAAGTCCTCCTTCCGCCTGAACACCCTCTCGCCCGCCGACTGGTCCGGGTTCCCCGCCGTCAACCCGCAGCGGGAGATCGAGCTGCCGAGCGACCTTCTCGCCACGATGGTCGACAAGGTGTACAAGGTCACCTCGAAGGAGACCTCGCGCGCCATCCTGCAGGGCATCCTGCTGACCGTCGAGGACAACACCATCCGCCTCGTGGCCACCGACTCCTTCCGCCTCGCGGTCTGTGACTCGTCCACCGAGGCCCCCGCCGGCGAGGCGTTCCGCGCCATCGTGGCCGGCAACGTGTTCCACGACGTCCTCAGCATGCCCTCGATGACCGAGACGGTGCGCATCGGCGTGGCCGAGAGCCAGGTCGTCTTCGACTTCGGCACGACCACGTTCGTCTCCCGAAAGATCGAGGGCAACTTCCCCGACTACAAGCAGCTGCTCCCCGCGACCTGCGGCACCGCGGTCGAGGTCGACGTCGCGGCCCTCTCCGCCGCGCTCAAGCGCGTCTCGGTCATCGCCGTGACCAACGCCTCCGTGCGCTTCGACATCGACGCCGACGGCCGCTTCGTGCGCCTGTCCGCGAGCTCGCCCGAGCAGGGCGAGTCCTCCGAGATCATCGACGCCGCCGTCGACGGTCAGAGCCTCTCCATCGCGCTCAACTACCACTACGTCTTCGACTGCATGAACGCGGTCGCCGGCTCCAAGCGCCTGCGCCTCGAGCTCCAGAGCTCGAACCAGCCGGGCATCTTCAAGTCCAACGGCCCGGTCAACTACCTGTACCTGCTCATGCCGGTCCGCCTCTAGGGCGCGCGTGGGCCTCCTCGTCCAGAACATCCGGCTGACCGACTTCCGCAACGCCCGGAGCCGCGAGATCGAGCTCTCGCCCGCGGCCACCGTGCTCGTGGGCCCGAACGCCTCGGGCAAGACGAACACGGTCGAGGCGCTCCAGATGCTCACGGCCGGATACTCGTTCAGGCACCCGACCCCCGCCGCGCTCGTGCGCGAGGGCGCCGACCGGGCGCGCGCCGAGGCGCGCCTTACGGGGGACGGCCGCGTCGTGGACGTGCGCGTCGACGCCGCGCCGGGAAGAAGGGCCTACTTCCGAAACGGCAAGAAGGTCCAGGCCTCCGATGTGGCGGGCACGCTCATGTCCGTCCTCTTTACCCCCGACGACCTCGCGCTCGTCAAGCGCGGCGCCTCCGGCCGCCGGGAGGAGCTCGACGGCTTCGGGCGGCAGGCCGCGGCCGGCTACTCGAGGCTGCTGGCCGCCTACACGCGCGCCGTCGAGCAGCGCAACCGGCTCCTCAAGGAGGACGCGCCGGACCCCGGCCTGCTCGACGCGTGGGACGCGAGCGTGGCCGCGGGCGGCGCGGCGCTCCTCTACTCCCGCCTGCGGCTCTTCTCGCGCCTCGCCCCGAAGGTGTCGGAGTGCTACGGGAAGATCTCGGCCGGCGAGCCCATGGGCTGCGCGTACGTGTCCACCCTCGGGGAGGGCGTCGAGTCCATGGGGCGAGACGAGCTCGCGGGCCTCTTCTCGGAGCGGCTCGCCGAGTCGCGCGCCGACGACCTTCGCCGTCAACAGACGACCGTGGGCCCACATCGCGACGACGTGGCCTTTTCCGTGGACGGCCGCGACGCACGGGCCTTCGCGAGCCAGGGGCAGCAGCGCTCCTGCGTCCTCGCCCTCAAGATGGCCGAGGCGCTTCTTGCCGAGGAGGTCGTGGGGTCGCGGCCCCTGCTGCTGCTCGACGACGTGATGAGCGAGCTCGACGAGCGCCGCCGCGAGGCCGTGGTGGCGATGCTTCTGGCCGACACGCAGGCGGTCATCACGACGACCAACCTCGGGTACTTCTCGGACGGGGTGCTCTGTGGCGCTAAGGTGGTGAGCTACGGATGACGCAGGTGGACGAGTTCTCCAACATCTCCTCGGTGGGCCAGGCGCTCCAGGGGCTGCTCGACACGCCCGAGGCGACGGCGAAGATGAGCCTCGGGCGCCGCGTCGCGCGCGCCTGGCACCGCCTGTGCGGGCCCGTCGAGCGCGAGCACACCTGCGGCATCTACATCCGCAAGCCGCGGCGAGCGGGAGAGGCCCCCATACTGGGCATTTACGTCGACACGGCGCCCCGCGCCGCCGACTTCCGGGCAAACCGCGAGGTGTATCTCGCGCGTCTTGCCATGGAGGGGTTCGAGTTCTCCGACATCCGCTTCGAGAAGACCCGCCGCCCGCCGAAGAAGAAGGACGCGCCCGCGCGGAAGGCGGGGCCGGCGCCCGCGCCCGAGCTTCCCGAGCTCACCGACGAGGAGCGGGCGCGCGTGCGCGAGGCGGTGGCCTCGCAGCCCGAGGCGATCCGCGAGAAGGCCTATAAGGCCATGAGCGCTTCTTTGCGGCGCCAGAAGTACGAATCAAGCAAAAATGATAGATAACCGCTGAGAGGGGCTGTGAGGGCCTCTGATGCGGTATCATCAATCAACCTATATATCTGTTTGAATGCATCCCGAACATTCAGAACGGAACGAAAACGAACGCGTGGGGGCGCGGCGCCCCGGGAAGGACATGCGCGTGGAAGAAACCGAAGCGCAGTACGACGGCAACGAGATCAAGATCCTCGAGGGCCTCGACCCCGTGCGCAAGCGCCCGGGCATGTACATCGGCTCGACGAGCGCGTCCGGCCTTCACCACCTCGTGTGGGAGATCGTCGACAACTCCGTCGACGAGGCCCTGGCCGGCTTCTGCACGAAGATCCTCGTGACCGTCCACGCGGACAACTCCGTGACGGTCGTCGACAACGGCCGCGGCATCCCCGTCGACCTGCACCCCGTCAAGAAGATCCCGACCCTCGAGGTCGTTCTCACCATCCTCCACGCGGGCGGCAAGTTCGACAACGCGGCCTACAAGGTCTCCGGCGGACTGCACGGCGTCGGCTCCTCGGTCGTCAACGCCCTCTCGAAGAAGATGGTCGCCCAGGTCCGCCGCGACGGCAACGTCTACGAGATGCGCTTCGAGCGCGGCAAGACGACCCAGAAGATGCAGGTCATCGGCACCTCGGACACCACCGGCACGACCATCACGTTCTGGCCCGACGAGGAGATCTTCGAGACGACCGTCTACGACTACGACACGCTGCACAACCGCCTGCAGGAGATGGCGTTCCTTAACCGCGGCCTCACCATCGTGCTCACCGACGAGCGCGAGAGCACCCCGCGCGTCGAGGAGTTCTGCTACCAGGGCGGCATCATCGACTTCGTCAAGTTCCTCAACGAGGGCGAGGAGGTCAACGAGGGCCTCAAGGAGCCCATCTACCTCGAGGGGGAGAACGACACCGACGACGCGGCCAAGCGCGCGGAGGTCGAGGTGGCCATTCAGTGGAACACCTCCTACGCCGAGCACGTGATGAGCTTCGCCAACAACATCTACACGCCCGACGGCGGCATGCACATGGAGGGCTTCCGCACCGCGCTTACCCGCGTCATCAACGACTACGCGCGCAAGCAGGGGCTCCTTAAGGAGAAGGAGGCCAACCTCACCGGCAACGACATCCGCGAGGGCCTGACCGCCGTCATCTCCGTCAAGCTCGGGGACCCGCAGTTCGAGGGCCAGACCAAGGCCAAGCTCGGCAGCTCCTTCATCCGCCCGCTCGTGATGAAGGTCGTCTCCGACGGCCTCTCCGAGTACCTCGAGGAGCACCCGAAGCCGGCGCGCGCCATCGTGAGCAAGGCCCTGCAGGCCTCCAAGGCCCGCGCCGCCGCCTCCAAGGCCCGTGAGGCCACCCGCCGCAAGTCCCTTCTCGAGACCGCGCACCTGCCCGGCAAGCTCGCCGACTGCTCCTGCCGCGACGCCGAGCTCACCGAGCTCTTCATCGTCGAGGGCGACTCGGCAGGCGGCTCGGCCAAGGACGGCCGCCGCCGAGACATCCAGGCGATCCTGCCCCTGCGCGGAAAGATCCTCAACGTCGAGCGCGTGGGAGACCACCGCGCCTTCTCGTCCGACACGATCCAGTCCCTTATCACCGCGGTGGGCACCGGCGTCACCGGCTCCGGCGGCGACATGGGCGACTTCGACCTTTCCAAGGCCCGCTACCACAAGATCATCATCATGACGGACGCCGACGTCGACGGCGCCCACATCCGCATCCTGCTGCTCACGTTCTTCTACAAGTACATGCGCCCGCTCATCGACGCCGGCTACGTGTACGCCGCCTGCCCGCCGATCTTCGGCATCAAGGTCCGCAAGAAGATCTACTACGTCTACCCCAACGGCAAGGAGCCCGAGGAGGAGATCCTCAAGCGCAAGATCCGCGAGCTCGGCTTTACCGACGCCGACGACGATGACGACGACCCCGAGGGCTCCGCGGAGATGTCCAACGGCAAGGCGAAGAAAAAGAAGCGCCCCTACACCGTCCAGCGCTACAAGGGCCTTGGCGAGATGGACCCCGAGCAGCTGGCGTCGACGACCATGGACCCGCGTACCCGCATCCTCCAGCGCGTGACCATCGACGACGCGGCCATGGCCGAGAAGGCCGTGCGGGAGCTCATGGGCAACCAGGTGGAGTATCGCCGCGAGTACATTGAGCGGCATGCGCACGACGCGAGGTTCCTCGACGCTTAGGGTCGCGGCGTTGTCCGGCTTCCTGTGGCACGCCATCTCGTCACGATCTCGGAGACTTGCGTACCTAAGTACGCGGCGCCTCCGAGATCCTGCCGATCTGGCGCACCACAGAAACCCCGCAAGGTTGTCGGGGAACACGCTGGGTTGCCGGGGCTTGTGAGACGAACGATAGCTGGCCGACGGGTTTGTCGGCCGTTTAGAGAAAGGCCGTAAGTGGCAGACGACATCAACAACAACGAGGGCTCGGCGGACGAGTCCCTGCCCGAGGACCTGAGGCGCCTGCTCGACCGCGCCCAGGCCACCGACGAGGGCGAGGACGTCTACGACGAGACCGAGGCCGGCGAGGACGACGAGGACGATGACGACGGCGAGCTCGAGGAGGAGTTCGGCAACGCCGGCACCGGCGTCGACTCCGGCGAGACCGACGAGCACGGCGGCGCGCTGCAGCTCAAGGAGTTCGGCCAAGAGATGCGCCAGTCCTTCATCGAGTACTCGATGTCGGTCATCACGGCCCGCGCCCTGCCCGACGTCCGCGACGGCTTAAAGCCGGTCCACCGCCGCATCCTCTACGCCATGAACGAGTCGGGCATCTTCCCCAACCGCCCGCACAAGAAGTCCGCCTGGACGGTCGGCGAAGTCATCGGCAAGTACCACCCGCACGGCGACTCCGCCGTCTACGACACGATGGTCCGCCTGGCTCAGTGGTTCTCCATGAGGACGCCGCTCATCGACGGCCACGGCAACTTCGGCAACATCGACGGCGACTCCGCGGCCGCCATGCGTTACACCGAGTCCCGTCTTGCCAAGCCCGCCATGGAGCTTCTGCGCGACCTGCAGAAGGACACGGTCGACTGGCAGCCCAACTACGACGAGTCCCTCGCGGAGCCGCAGGTCCTGCCCGCGCGCTTCCCGAACCTGCTCGTCAACGGCTGCGGCGGCATCGCCGTCGGCATGGCCACGAACATCCCGCCGCACAACCTGGGCGAGGCCGTCGAGGCCACCTGCATGCTTATCGACAACCCCGAGGCCACGACCGAGGAGCTCATGACCGTGCTCCCCGGCCCGGATTTCCCCACGGGCGCGGTCATCATGGGCACCGACGGCATCCGCGAGGCCTACGAGACCGGCCGCGGCTCCATCACCGTGCGCGCAAAGGCCCATGTGGAAACCACCAAGACCGGCCGCAACCGCGTCGTCTTCACCGAGATGCCTTATCAGGTCAACAAGGGCGCCCTGCAGGAGAAGATCGCCCAGCTCGTCAATGAGAAGCGCATCGAGGGCATCTCCGACATGCGCGACGAGTCCAACAAGAAGGGCATCCGACTCGTCATCGAGCTCAAGAAGGACGTCATCCCGCAGGTCGTGATGAACAACCTGTACAAGTTCACGCAGCTCCAGACCACGTTCGGCGTGATCAACCTGGCGCTCGTGGGCGGCGTGCCCAAGCTCCTCTCGCTGCGCGAGATGCTGCAGCACTACATCGACCACCAGGTCGACGTCGTGACCCGCCGCACCCGCTTCGACCTCAAGAAGGCCCAGGCCCGCGCCCACATCCTCGAGGGCTATCTCCTCGCGCTCGACCACATCGACGAGGTCATCAGCATCATCCGCGCGAGCCGCACGGACACCGAGGCGAGCGATCGCCTCATCGAGCGCTTCGGCTTCTCTCCCGAGCAGACCCAGGCCATCCTCGAGATGCGCCTGCGCCGCCTGACCGGCCTCTCGCGCGACCAGATCGAGGAGGAGCTCGCGGGCCTGCGCCGCGCGATCGCCTACTACGAGGACCTTCTTGCCAACCCGGCGAAGATACTCGCCGTCATCAAGGACGAGATGCGCGAGATCTCGCGCAAGTTCGCGGACAAGCGCCGCACCGAGATCTCGGAGCGGGGCACCAAGAACCTCAACGTCGAGGACCTTATCGCCGAGGAGGACATGGTCGTCACGTGCACGCACGCCGGCTACGTCAAGCGCACCCCGGTGGACACCTACCGCGCCCAGAAGCGCGGCGGCAAGGGCGTCCAGGGCGTCAACCTCAAGGACGAGGACTTCGTCGAGGGCCTCTTCGTCGCGAGCACCCACGACTACGTGCTCTTCTTCTCGAACAAGGGCAAGGTCTACCGCCTGAAGGTCCACGAGCTGCCCATCGGCCAGCGCACCGCCCGCGGCACCGCCTTGGTCAACCTCGTGCCCTTCGCCGAGGGCGAGCACGCCACGGCCGTCATCACCTGCCGCGATTTCCCCGAAGACGAGTACCTGATGTTCGCCACGGCCAACGGCACCGTGAAGAAGACCGCGATGAGCGCCTACGACCGCACGCGCCGCGACGGCATCATCGCCATCAACCTCCGCGACGGCGACGAGCTCGTCAACGTGCGCCGCGTGAAGGAGGGCGAGAAGGTCATTCTCGTCTCCACCGACGGCAAGGCGATCATGTTCCCCGAGGAGGACGTCCGCCCGATGGGGCGCGACACCTCGGGCGTCCGCGGCATTACGCTCAAGGACGGCGCGAAGATGCTCGGGATGGAGATCACCAACGGCAACGGCGACCTGTTCGTCATCACCGAGAAGGGCTACGGCAAGCGCACGCCCGTCTCGGAGTACCCGGAGCACAAGCGCGGCGGCCAGGGCGTCTTTACCATCACGATGACGGAGAAGAAGGGCCAGCTCGTGGCCTGCCGCATCGTGGGGCCGCAGCACGAGCTGATGATCATGTCCAACGATGGCGTCGTCATCCGCGTGAAGTCCAAGGACGTGAGCCTGCTCGGTCGTTCGACGCAGGGCGTGAGGGTCATGAACCTGGCCGACGGGGACGCCGTGGTCGCCATCGCGCGCATGGCCGCGGCGAAGAAGGCGCCCGAGGGCGAGGAGGGGCAGGACAAGATGGACCTTGCCTCGGCCGGAGCCGACGTCGACGCAGACGAGCCCGTCGACGTCGGGGACGACGAAGAGGTCGACGAGGACCTTCTCGACGACTAGGAGGGCCTCTGAGGGCCTGCAGAGCATATGAAAAGACGGGAGCCCCGTGCCGGCAGCGGCGCGGGGCTCCCGTGTTCGTGCGCACGGTCGTGGGCGAGGCAGGCGCTATTCGAAGTCCTCGGGGGAGAGATGCTCGACGAACTCGTGGAAGTCGGCCATCTCGGCGGCCTGCTCGGCTTCCTTGACCCCCTTGAAATCGAACATCGACGCCGTGCGGATGACGTCCTCGTCGGCGAGGATCTTCACGCCGCAGCGGACGGCGAGGGCGATGGCGTCGGAGGGGCGCGCGTCGACGAGCGTCTCGGTGCCGTCGGCGGCGCGCAGGACGAGCTGGGCGTAGAAGGTGGTGCCCGAGACCTTGGTGATCCTGACGGAGAGAAGCTCGGCGCCGAGGGCGTCGAGCGTCGACTTAAGGAGGTCGTGGGTCATGGGGCGGCGCTCCCGGCCGCGCTCGACGCCCATGCTGATGGCCGCCGCCTCGACCGAGCCGATGCGGATGGGGACGCGGCGGCGCTTCTTGGCCGGCTGCGCCCCGGCCTCGTCCGAGGCCTTCTCGCCCTCGTGCTGCTCGAGCACGACGAAGGAGGGGATGGGGCCCGCCCCCATGGCGATGGTCTTGATGTCCATGTCCTTGAATGGCAAAGCTGATTCCTTAGTACTTGGGTCCTGTGCTGCGTAATCGTACCCATCCGAGGGGGCCGCGCAAGGGTGCTCGAAAAAGTCGCTCGATTTTTTTCAAAAAAGTAGTTGACGAGTGTGGGGGTGCCGCGTAATATATCTTCTCGCGTTGGGCCTGTAGCTCAGTTGGTCAGAGCGTCCGGCTGATAACCGGG
>CAVJHQ010000006.1:0-43594 GCA_963649365.1 Alloprevotella sp. | reverse complement strand
CGTTGTCGTACCAAGAGGTGACCTGGACGAGGGACTGGCCGTTGCCGAGGTCCTGGACCATGGTCTGGGTGGCGTCGAAGATGGAGCCGTGGGTCTCGCCGACGATGTCGCGGGAGACGATCTCGTCCTCGTTGTAGGCGAAGGTCTCGGGGATGGACTCGGCGTAGGCCTTCATAGCGGCGTTGACCTCGTCGACGGTGACGACCTTATCGACGACGGCGTAGAGGTTGGTGAGGGAGCCGGTCGGGGTCGGGACGCGCTGAGCGGCGCCGATCAGCTTGCCGTTGAGCTCGGGGAGAACGAGGCCGATGGCCTTGGCGGCACCGGTGGAGTTCGGGACGATGTTCTCGGAGCAGGCGCGGGAACGACGCTTGTTGCCCTTGCGCTGCGGGCCGTCGAGCGGCATCTGGTCGCCGGTGAAGGCGTGGATGGTGGTCATGATGCCGGAGACGATGGGGGCGAAGTCGTTCAGGCCCTTGGCCATCGGGGCGAGGCAGTTGGTGGTGCAGGAAGCGGCGGAGATGATGTTGTCCTCAGCGGTCAGCTGCTCGTGGTTGACGTTGAAGACGATGGTCGGCAGGTCGTTGCCCGCGGGAGCGGAGATGACGACCTTCTTGGCGCCGGCGTTGATGTGAGCCTGGGCCTTGGCCTTGGAGGTGTAGAAGCCGGTGCACTCGAGCACGACGTCGACGTCGAGGTCGCCCCAAGGAAGGTTGTTGGCGTCGGCCTCCTTGTAGATCTTGATCTCCTTGCCGTCGACGACGATGGAGTCCTCGGTGGCCTCGACCTTGTGGTCACGGGAGTAGTTGCCCTGCGTGGAGTCGTACTTCAGCAGGTAAGCGAGCATGTCGGGGGAGGTGAGGTCGTTGATAGCGACGATCTCGGAGCCCTCGTGACCGAACATCTGGCGGAAAGCCAGACGGCCGATGCGACCAAAGCCGTTAATAGCAACCTTTACTGCCATGCCTTCTCCTTTCACATGGTCCTCGGGGCTTCTCCCCTCGGGCCTGTCTGCGGTTGGCAAATCCATGCCAGTCGAAGTGTACCGCAAAACGGCCCGACTTTATACCGGTGTCAGGAAATTGAATTGCGCAAAAGCGGCAATAAATGCCTAACAACGCGCATCGGACTCAACGCTCGCCGGCGATTCTCGACCTTTGGGGAGAAAAGCGCGCCTATTCGGTCGATTCCGCGCGGGCGTCCTCGACGATCTTCTGGAGCCGGAGCACCCGGTGGTACATCGCCGACTTCGACGCCGGGGGGTCCATCTCCTGCCCTAGGGCGGCGAGGCTGAGGTCGGGGTTCTCGCGGCGGCACACGCAGAACGCGCGCACCGCGGGCGGCAGGGACGCGAGCCCGACGAGCGCCTCCGCCTCGTCGATGAGCTCGAGCTGGTCGGCGGCGGCGTCGGTGGAGCGCGCCTGGTTGGCCATCTCGGCGTTGACGCGGCGGTTGACGTCGTTCTTGACGGACTTCTTCGCGCGGGCGACCTCCACCGCCTGGGCGACGCGCTCGGCCCCCATGCCGCGCAGAAGGGCCGTGATGTCCTCGTAGCTCTTGAGGTAGATGGCGTAGGCGCCGCGGCGGTGGTTCAGGCGGGCCTTGACGCCGTAGGTGCCGATCAAGGCGACGAGCTCGTTGGCGAAGGTCTCGCCCGTCACCGCGATCTCGAGGTGGAACTCGCCGCGCGGGTCGGCGATGAAGCCGCCGGCCATGAAGGCGCCGCGGACGAACGCAGCGATGGCCGAGCGGGTCCGCAGGAGGTTGCGCGGAACGCCGGGGGCAAGCCCGCGCCCCGGCACGAGGATGCCGAGCTCGACGAGCGCCGAGGCGAGCTCGTCCTGCTCGGGGATCTCGATGAGGTAGTTCCTCGTCTTGTGCAGCACGCTGCGTCGCACGGTAAGGGAGGTCTCGAGGTCGAAGAGCTTGTGCGTGAGCTTGATGGCGGTCCTGGCCACGGCGCCGGTCTCGGTCGCGACCTTGATCGAGTAGCGCCCCGGGCCGCGGAAGCTCAGCGTGCCGCACACGCGCATGATGGCCGACAGCTGCGCGTACTGGGCCGCGCGCGTCGGCCCGTCCACGCGGGCGAGCTCGTCTTTGACCTCTGCGGTGAAGGACATGCTAGCTGTTCCTCACGTTGGCGAGCGCGAGGTCGCGGTGCGAGAGGCTCACGAGGTAGCCGCCGCGCTGCAGGTAGTCCGCGGTGGCGTTGGCCACGGCGACGCTGCGGTGCTGGCCGCCCGTGCAGCCCACGGCGATGGAGAGGCGCGTCTTGCCCTCGGCGACGTAGCCGGGCATGGCGACGTCGAGCAGGCGCTCCCAGGCCTCGAGGAACTTCTGGGTCACGTCGTTTTGGAGGACGAAGTCGCGCACGAGCGGGTCGTTGCCCGTCATGGTGCGCATCTCGGGGTCGTAGAAGGGGTTCGGCAGGAAGCGCACGTCGATCATGAGGTCAGCCTCGACCGGCATGCCGTGCTTGAAGCCGAACGAGAAGACGCTGACCTCCATGAGCTGCTGGTCGGTGAGCTCGGAGAAGGCGCGGCGCAGGCGCGCGCGGAGGTCCTTGATGGGCAGCGAGGAGGTGTCGATAACGAGGTCGGAGGCCTCGCGGACGGCCTTGAGCTGGGCACGCTCGCGCGCGATGGCGTGGGAGAGCGCCTCCCCGGACTGCGCGAGCGGGTGGCGACGGCGGTTCTCGTCGTAGCGGCGCATGAGCACCTCGTCGGAGGTGTCGAGAAACACCACCTTGCAGCTGATCTCGTGCTCGCGGAGCTGCTGGAGGGAGTCGCTTATCTCGTCGAAGAGGCCCTGGCTGCGCAGGTCGCAGGTAACGGCCAGGTGCCGCCCGACGCCGGAGTTGATGCCCACGAGCTCGGCGAGCTGGAGCAGGAGGCGCGGCGGGAGGTTGTCGATGCAGAAGTAGCCCATGTCCTCGAACACGTGGAGCGCCTGCGTGCGGCCCGAACCGGACATCCCCGTGATCACGACGACGTCGGGGACGCGGCTGCGGCTCTCGGCGGCGCGGATCTGCTGCGCATCTGCTGGCATGTTGGCCCCTTCCTTCTTGCCTGAGACGAGTATAGCGGGCGACGGGTTCGCGGGCGGGGCGCGAGCCATGCGACGGGCGGCTCGCGACCTCGCATCGCTAGCGAACCGCAACGCGCCCCAGAAGCTAGCCGCGCAGCAAGAGTCGCGCCTCGTCCGCCCCGGAAGCTCGTTGCGCAGTAGTTGCACTGGCTCGTCCGCCCCGAAAGTTCGCCGAGCAGTAATAGGCTGTTGCTGAGCGGCGATGCTTTGGGGCGAAATCAGAGCGGGCGTTACTGCGCGGAGCGCTTCCGGGGCATCAAACCCCAAGGCTTTACTGCGCGGCGCGTTTACAGGGCGCGGAGCCGCCATCCTTCTAAGGCCGTGCGGCGCAGGCCCGTGCGGTGGCGGCGTAACAGCACAAAGGAAGAAGCCCGCGGCCCCGAAGCATGGGGACGCAGGCTTCTCGACGTGGAACTCAGGTTATACAGCGAGCCTTAGAGGCCGGACTCCTCCTTGGGGAGGGGCTTCTTCCAGAAGGAGAGGATCAGGCAGCCGACGACGGAGCCGACGAGGCAGGCCACGAGCCACATGATCGGGTTCGTGATGACGGCCGTGACCCAGGCGCCGCCGTGGGGAGCGGGGCTGGCGCAGCCGAAGGCCGCGGACATGCCGCCGGCGATGGCGGAGCCGATGATGCAGGACGGGATCACGTGGCCGGGGTCGGCGGCGGCGAAGGGGATGGCGCCCTCGGAGATGAAGGAGAGGCCCATGATGTAGTTGACCAGGCCGGCGTTGCGGTCGGACTTGGTCCAGCGATCCTTGAAGAAGGTCGTGGAGAGGGCGATCACCAGCGGCGGGACCATGCCGCCGACCATGACGGAGGCCATGATGATCTGGCCGGTGGTGCCGAGGCCGGAGGAGGGGTCGAGGGCCGCGGTGCCGAAGACGTAGGCCGCCTTGTTGAAGGGGCCGCCGAAGTCAACGGACATCATGCCGCCGACGACGAGGCCGAGGATCACGATGTTGCTCGTGCCGAGGCCGGAGAGGAAGCCGTTGAGGCCGGTGTTGATGGCGGCGAACAGCGGGTTCAGGGCGAGCATCACGACGCCGATGGCGAGCGTGGCGAGCACGGGGTAGATGAGCATCGGCTTGATGCCCTCGAGGGAGTCGGGCAGCTTGTCGCAGAGCTTCTCGATGCCGAGGGTCAGGTAGCCCGCGGCGAAGCCGGCGAAGAGCGCGGCGATGAAGCCGCCGGAGATCAGGGTCGTGGAGTCGAGGGTGCCCAGGTAGGCGAAGTCATAGCCGGCCTTGGCGAAGAGGCCGCCGACGAAGCCGGGGGCGATGCCGGGGCGGTCGGCGATGGAGGCCGCGATGTAGCCCGCCAGGATCGGGAGCATCATGCCGAAGGCCTCGGAGCCGATGGTCTTGAAGAGGGCCGCGGCCGGGATCGAGGAGCCGTAGGCGGAGGTGCCGAGGCCCGGCTGGTCGACCAGGAACGCGATGGCGGTGAGGATGCCGCCGCCGATGACGAACGGCAGCATGTGGGAGACGCCGTTCATGAGGTGCTTGTAGACCTTGTGCCACGCGGACTCGTTCTCGGCGGCCGCAGGGGCGGACGCGGCGCCGCCGCCGTGGTGGACGGGGGCCTCGCCGTTGAGCACGATGTTGATCAGGCGCTCAGGCTCGTTGATGCCGGCGGAGACGTTGGTCGAGTAGACCGGCTTGCCGTCGAAGCGGGCGAGGTCGACGTTCTTGTCGGCCGCGATGACGATGCCCTTGCAGTGGGCGATCTCGTCGGCGGTGAGGATGTTCTTGGCGCCCGCGGAGCCCTGGGTCTCGGCCTTGAGCTTGATGCCCATCTCGGCGGCCTTCTTCTCCAGGTTCTCGGCGGCCATGTAGGTGTGGGCGATGCCGGTCGGGCAGGCGGTGATGGCGAGGACCTCGGGCCAGTCGGACTCGGAGGTCTTGGGCGCAGCGGCGGCCTCGGCCTTGGCGGCCTCGGCGGCGTCGCGGCCGGCCTCGGCGGCGTCGATGGCGGCGAGGAAGTCCTCGGGCGTCTTCGCGGCGCGCAGCTCGTTGGCGAAGTCCTCGTGCATCAGCAGGGCGGAGAGCTTGGCGAGCATCTCGAGGTGGACGTTGTTCTCGCCCTCAGGCGCGGCGATGGCGAAGATAAGGTCGCAGGGCGCGTCGTCGGGGGCGTTCCAGTCGACGCCGCCCGGCACGGTCATGGCCGCGAGGCCGGCCTTGGCGACAGCGGCCACCTTGGCGTGCGGGATCGCGATCCCGTCGCCCACGGCGGTGGAGAACTCAGCCTCGCGAGCGAGGACGCCCGCCTTGTAGCCCTCCGCGTCGCTCACGTTGCCGGCGGCGACGTGGAGCGCGACGAGCTGGTCGATCGCGTCGGCCTGGCTCGCGGCCGCCGCGCCGACCTTAACGCTCTGCGCGCTCAGAAGGTCAGTGATCTTCATACAGGCTCCTTCCCTTGGAACTGCTTGAAACGCTGGACGTGTGGATGGGTGGTTCTTCTTGCCGGCGGCGCCTTAGGCGCGCGCCATCAGCTCCTCGACCTCCGCGCGGGTGGCGAGGTGGTCGGAGAATGCGCTTGCGGAGCCCGCGGAGAGGCCCATCTTGAAGGCCGTCTCGTAGGACCCGGTCTCGAGATAGCCCGCGATGAAGCCGGCGACGGAGGAGTCGCCCGCCCCCACGGAGTTGACGACGGTTCCCTTGGCGGCCGGGCTCTTGTGCACGGAGCCGTCGGCGGCCACGAGCACGCCGCCCTCCCCCGCCATCGAGACGAGCACGTTCGCGGCGCCGCGCTCCTGGAGCTTCTGGGCATAGGGGACGACCTCGTCGCGGGTCTTGAGCTCAACGCCGAAGATGTCGCCGAGCTCGATGTTGTTCGGCTTGACGAGGAACGGCTTGTAGGGAAGCACGCGGGTGAGCAGGTCGCGCTCGGCGTCGACGACGATGCGGACGCCGCGGCCGTCGAGGCGCGCCATGATGCGCTCGTACATGTCGCCGGGCAGGGTGTTGGGCACGGAGCCCGAGATCACGAGGACGTCGCCGTCGGCCAGGACGTCGAGCTTGGCGTAGAGCTGCTCGATGTCGGCCTCGGTGATGCGGGGGCCCTGGCCGTTGAGCTCGGTCTCCTCGTTGGACTTGATCTTCGCGTTGATGCGCGTGAAGCCCTCCTCCACGCGCACGAGGTCGCTGTCCACGCCGGACTCGGCAAGAAGCGCCTCGAGCGCGGTGCCCGTGAAGCCGGCGGAGAAGCCGAGCGCGCGGGACTCGTGGCCGAGGTTGCCGAGGACGATGGAGACGTTGATGCCCTTGCCCCCCGGCAGGATCTGCTCGTAGCTCGTGCGGTTGATGACGCCGAGGCGCATGTCGTCAACGCGGACGATGTAGTCGAGCGACGGGTTGAACGTGACGGTATAGATCATATGCAGCCTCCATAATCGTTTGGTTGCTTGCTGATGACTACTATTGCACGTTTTTGCTCATTTGTGAATGAGCTATTTCATTTTCTTTCAAATCCGGTCGAGCGGTCGAAATTTAACGGTGAACGGTAGTGACAATGACTGAACTTGCTCGTTTATGACCGAATGATCAGTGACTAGGCAATGATCTCCACGTTCTCATAGCCCGCGTACTCGCTTCCGGCCGGCAGCTCGCTCGTGATGAGCGTCGCCGCGCCGAAGTCCGCGAAGGTCACGAGGCTCGTGCGCCCCACCTTGCTGGCGTCCGCCAGGACGAAGCGGTGCAGCGTCTGCATCATCGAGAGGCGCTTGACCTCGGCCTCGTTGAGGTCCGGCGTCGTGAAGCCGTCCTCCCTGGTGGCGCCGTTCGCGCCCCAGAACCCCAGCGTGAAGTGGTAGCGGGAGATCGCGGCGTTCGCGTCGGGCCCCACGAGGGCCTCGGTCGCGGACTTGAGCGCGCCGCCGAGCACGATGACCTCGAAGCCGCGCGAGGCGAGCTTGAGCGCGTGGCTCACGCAATCCGTGGCGTAGGTGGCGCGCTTCTCGGTCAGGCAGTCGATAAGGGCGTCGACGGTCGAGCCGGCGTCGAGGTAGACGAAGTCGCGGGGACCGACGATCGGCGCCGCGCTCGCCCCGATCGCGCGCTTCTCCAGCGCATGGTGGGCGGAGCGCTCGGCCACGGGGATGTCCCGCATGACGCCCTCGGCGTCGAGCGCCACGGCCCCGCCGTGCACCTTCGAGAGGCGCCCGGCGTCGTCGAGCTTCTCGAGGTCGCGCCGTATGGTCGACTCCGAGATCCCCAGATGGGAGGCGAGGTCGACCACGGTCGCCGAGCCCTCCCTGTTGACGATGTCCAGGATCTGCGCATGGCGCTGGTCGGCAAGCATTACTTCTCCTCCTCCGGGTAGACGACGCCCCAGGCGGAGCGCGCGTCGGTCATGATGCGCATGACGTCGGCGGCATAGTCGATGAGGCCGGCGGCCTGCGCGTCGCCCGCGACGGCGCGCTCAAGGTCGGCCATCTCGTAGCAGAGCGCGTAGGCCTCGGTCCCGGAGCAAACCTCCTCGCGACGGCCGTCGTCGGTCCAGACGATGGTCGCCCGGTCGGCGCGCGGGTACTGGTCGACCTCGACGTAGCACTTATCGAAGCTTATAACGGCGCGCTTGGGCTGCTTGGAGTGCATAGTCAGGCTGATGACGCCGAGCTGGCCCTGCGCGTTGCGGCACACGAGGCCGCCCGCGACGTCGACGCCCGTCTCGCAGGTGTTGCCGAGGCTCACGACCTCGGTGGGGGCGGAGTCCATGAACAGGCGCATGATGCTGAGCGCGTAGACGCCGATGTCGAGCATGGCGCCGCCCGCGAGGCCGCGGTTGTAAAAGCGCGTCTGGGGGTCGTACGGCTTGAAGCTGCCGAAATTGACCTGGGCCAGGTTCATGCGCCCGAACTCGCCGGAACGGACGCGGGAAAGAAGCTCTTTATAGAGCGGCATGTGCAGGATCGTGGTCGCGTCCATGAGGACGACGCCGTTGGCGCTCGCGAGCGACCGCGCCTCGTCGAGCTCGGCGGAGTTGAGCGTGATGGACTTCTCGCACAGCACGTGCTTACCCGCCGCGAGGGCGCCGCGAAGGTAGGCGATGTGGGTGTTGTGGGGCGTGGTCACGTAGACGGCGTCGACGGAGGGGTCCTCGCAGAGCTCCTCGAACGTGTCGTAGACGCGGGCGACCCCGTGCGCGGCGGCGAAGGCGTCCGCCTTTGCGCGCGTGCGGTTCTGCACACCCGCGAGCGAGCGGCCCGCCAGCGCGAGGGACTCCGCCATCTGGTTGGCGATCACGCCGCAGCCGACGACGGCCCACCGGAGCTGCGGCGCGGTAAAGACGTCGTCCGGAAACGGCTTGCCCGCGACGGAGGCGAACGCGGCCTTGGCCGCCGCCTCGGCATCAAGCGGTGCGGTGCGGTCGGTATCGGCTGCGGACATGGAGCCTCCTTTTGCATAGGCTTGCGCTTCTTGTCGCACAGTATAGAGGATGGCGAGCCTATTCGAGCATCATCCGTCAAATTCAATCAGGCGAAAGGACAGCCTGGTCGGCTCGAGGGGGCCTCCGGCCCGGGACGAGCGATCGCTCCGGAGGCGCCGCCGGGCGCGGCCGCTATCCCTCTATGGCCGCCGCGAACCAGCTCGTGATGCTCGTCGGGTGCGTGATGCCGGTGCCCGCGACCACGGCCCAGGCGCCGGCGTCGATGGCCGCCCGCGCGTCGGCCGGGGTGTGGACATGGCCCTCGCAGATCACCGGGAAGCCCGGGAACTCCTCCACCGCCTGTCGAAGAATGGGCAGGTCGGGACCGTCGTCCATGGTCGTGTCGATGGCGGCCTTGTTGTGGCTCAGGGTGGTGGACACGAGGTCGCAGCCGGCCGCGACGCCGCGCCGAATGTCCTCGATGGTCATGCAGTCGGCCATGACAAGCGTCTCGCACTGCTCGCGCAGGGCGGCCACGGTCTCCTCGAAGGTGCGCCCGTCGGGACGCGGGCGGTCGGTTGCGTCCAGGGCCACCACGTCGGCGCCGGCGTTCACGCACGCGACCGCGTGGCGCAGGGTCGGCGTGATGTAGACCCCCTCGTGGCCTTCTTTCCAGAGGCCGATGACGGGGACCTCGCAGCGCCCCTTGATGGCGGCGATGTCGGAGAGCCCCTGGCAGCGGATGGCGGCCGCGCCGCCGAGCTCGCAGGCGCGGGCCATCTGCGCCATGGTCTCCGGGTGGCGCAGGGGCTCGCCCATGTATGCCTGGACGCTCACGATGAGCTTGCCTTTAAGTGACTGGATCAGCGGGTCGACGGTCATGCCGGCTCCTTTCGCTGTGGGTATGGAAGGGGCGCCTGCGCCTTACCAGGCGTAAGCGGAGCTGACGAGGTTCTCGGCCGCGCCGATCAGCGGCGCGTCTCCGCCGAGCTCGCCGGAGAGTATCGGGGTCGCGGCCACCGGCGGCATGACGGCCTCGGACCAGCCCGCCGCCATGGCGTCGTGCCACGCGGCGCCGCATTGCGCGACGGAGCCCGACAGGATGATGCACTCGGGGTCGAGCATGTTGGAGAGGCTGCCGAGGACCTCGCCGATGGCGTGCCCGCTGCGGGCCTCGGCCGCCCTGGCCGCCTCGTCGCCCGCCGCGGCGCGCTTATCGATGACGGCGCCGTCCACGGGGACGCCGTCTTCCTCAGGGGCGCCGCCGAGCTCGAGATAGCGCTCGATGATGCCCGGGCCGCAGGCGATGGTCTCGAGGTGGCCGACGGCGCCGCACTGGCAGGGGATGCCCGCGGCGTCGCTGCAGCTCACATGCCCGATGTGCCCGGCCTCGTTGTGGGCCCCGAGCATGATCTGACCGCGCTCGACGAAGGCGCCGCCGATGCCCGTGCCGACGGCGACCACAAGGCAGCTGTGCCTGCCGGCCCCTGCCCCCCAGCGGGCCTCCCCCAGCGCATGGGCGTGCACGTCGTTCAGGACGCGCGCCGTCAGCCCCGTGGCGGCCTCGAGCTCGGAGCCCAGGCGCGTGCCGCCCCACCCGGGCATCATGTCGTTGGCATAGGTCACGTCGCCGGAGCGCGGGTCGATCACGCCGCCGGAGCTCACGCCGACGCCGGCAAGAAGGACGCCCTCGCCGGCCAGGCCCATCACGCGCTCGGCCATCTTGATCGCGTTGGCGAGAACGACCTGCCCGCCGCGCTTGGCCTCGGTCGGGATCTTCGCGTAGTGCTCGACCACGGGCCTCTCCCCCGCCTCGGGCAAGGTGACGAGGGCCGAGGCGATCTTCGTGCCGCCGATGTCGACGGCCACGACCTTCTTTGTGCTCATTGCTGCCTCCACGTCGGTGCGTAGGTGATGGGAAGAGACGCCGCGCCCTTGGGGCGCTCGTGGCAAGGGGGCGGCCCCGCAGGAAAACCGCGGGCCGCCCCCGGGCGTGCCTAAAGCAGGCCCGTGTCCGTAAGGACCTTGCGGATGGCCTCGACGTTGTCGCCGGTCATGGCCTTGACCGGGCGCGGCATCGTCGGCGAGTCGAAGATGCCCATGAGGTTGAGCGCGGTCTTGAAGGCGCCGACCCCGCCGGCGTAGCCCTGGACGCCCGAGGTCACGTCCCAGATGTGGGAGATCTCGTTCAAGCGGTCCTGCTCGGACTTGACCGTCGCCCAGTCGCCTGCGCAGGCGGCCTTCCACATGCGCACGTAGCCGTAGGGCTCGACGTTGGCGAGGCCCGGGACCGACCCGTCGGCGCCGCCGAGGTAGGCGCCGTCGACGACGACCTCGTGGCCGGTGAGCAGGCTCATCGGGTGGCCGAGCTTCTCGTTCTCCTGGACGAGGTAGCGGAAGCCCACGTCGTCGCCGGAGGAGTCCTTGACGCCGGCGAGCACGCCCTCGGCGCCGAGCTTGGCCAGGAGCTTCCAGGGGAGCTTGGTGTGGACGCAGACGGGGATGTCGTAGGCGAAGATGGGCAGGTCGAGCTCATCGTGGAGGATGCGGAAGTGCTCCTCGACCTCTGCCATGCCCTGCAGGGCGTAGAAGGGGCAGGTGGCCACGAGGGCGTCGGCGCCGAGCTCCTGGGCGACCTTGCCCTGCTCGACCATGCGGTCGGTCTCGGTGTCGATGATGCCCACGAGCACCGGGACGCGGTGGTCGACGATGCGGATGGCCTCGGCGATGACCTGGCGGCGGCGCGCGTCGGTGGAGAAGACGACCTCGCCGGAGGAGCCGAGGAAGAACAGCCCGTCGACGCCGGCGTCGATCATGCGGTTGATGAGCCGCTCGAACGACGGGACGTCGAGCTCGTGGTCGGGGGTGTCGGGGACGACGACGGGAGGCACGACGCCGCGGATCTTGAAGTCAGCCATGCTTACATACCTTTCTTTCCTTGGGGGACGGGGGCTTCTCCCCCGGCCCCGGCCCCTCGCGGGGCGCAGTCGATGCTAGACCCTCACGCAGGGGCTAAGCGCCACGCTCGCCGAAATGCATGAAGGAGAGGTGCCGGTTCTCGAAGTCGTTCAGGCGCTCGTGGGCGTACTTGGGATAGGTCACGAGCCGCTTCGCGCACGTCGCGCGCTCGTACGCCGCGAGCTGGGACGCGGGCGGAGCCACCCCGTCCATGAGGCAGACGCCGTCGAGGAGCTCTGCGCCCGCGGGAAGAAGCGACGCGAAGTTGGCGGCGTCCGCCCAGGCGACGGCGGCGAAATAGTCGCCCGCGCGCTCGGCCGCCGGGTCCTCGTCGCGGAAATGGCGGACGACGCCCTCGTAGACGGGCCCCGAGGCCCCCTGCTCCCAGGCGGCCCGGGGATCGGAGGGCTGGGCGTTCAGGACCGCGACCTTGGCCACGCCGGGGACGAACGCCGCGGCGGCAAGGGCCGGCAAGGCGCCGAGGCCCTCCCCGTGCGTCGTCAGGCGCGAGGCGTCCACGCCCGGCAGGCGCGCGGCCAGGCACGCGGCAAGAAGCGCGTCCTCCACGAGGCGCGCGGCCGGCATGGCCGCGGGCCCTTCTTGCCAGCCGGCGAAGAGGTCGCGCGGGAGCGGGCGGTACTCGGGGTGCACGACGGCGCAGCCCGCCGCCAGATAGCGCGCAAGATGGAACCACCCGCGCGGCCCCCGGTCGGCGTCGTGCCAGGTGAGGATGCAAGGGTGCGGCCCCGGTGCCTTGGGAAGAAGGACGCGGGCGGCGAGCCTGTGCCCGTCGAGCGCGGGGAACCCGACGCGGAGGCACTCGGCCGTCTCGGTCAGGGCAACCGCGGGCACAGGGTCGGCCGTCGCCGAGGCGGCGAGGTCGGCGCACATGCCGGCGCGGGCGCGCCAGTAGGCCTCGAACCCTTCGGGCACGCCCTCGGCACGGGGCTTCTTGCCGGCGGGCGCAGCTTCGGAGCCGCCCATCATAGATCGCCCTCCCCTCTGAACGTCCCCTGGCACACCTCGCGATAGAACGCGGGGATCGAGTCGTCGAACGCCTGGATCTCCTCGTGCCCGAAGTCGGGATACAGCAGGTGCCGCTTCGGGCAGGTAAGCGCGTTGTAGACGGCGAACTGCGTCTGGGGCGGGCAGACGACGTCGGATAAGCCCGTGCCCATGAGCACCGGGCAGCGGACCAGGTGCGCGAACGAGAGCGCGTCGACGTAGGCCAGCGTGCCGAACCACTCGTCGGCCCGCGCGCCGTCGGCGTCGAACCAACGCGAGTAGTAGCGGATGCCCTCGTAGGCGATCTCGTCCGCGCCGAGCTCCCAGACGGCGCGGAAGTCGGACAGGAACGGGTAGAGGATCGACGCGCCGCGCACGAGGCCGGGGTTGAGCGCGCAGCAGGCGATGCCCATGCCGCCGCCCTGCGACCCGCCGTTGACGAAGACGCGCGAGCGGTCGATGCCCGCGAGCTCGGCCGCAATGCGGCACAAGATCCGCTGGTCCTGATAGAGGCGCACGTAGTAGAGGTTCCTTGGCCCGCCGTCGATGCCGGCCACCAGATGCCCGGCCACCGTCGTGCCCGCAAAGCCGCCCACGTCCTCGGAGCGCCCGCCCTGCCCCGGGTTGTCCATGGAGAGGACCGCGTAGCCGAGGCCGGGCCAGCTGGACTGCTCGGCCCACGAGCGGGTGCAGCCGGGATAGCCGTGGAACTGCAGCACGAGCGGAACGGGGCCGCCCGCGCCCTGGGGAACGCAGTACTTGGCGTACAGGCGCGCCCCCCGCATCCCGGTGAAGTAAAGGTCGCGGTAGGCGCACGGGCCGAAGTCGTCCACCTGGTCCGACGGCCGCAGCTCGTAGTCGAGGGGCACCGCGTCCGCCTCGGCCATGCGCTCGCCCCAGAACGCGTCGAAGTCGGCGGGAACGGGGGTGCGGCCAGTGCAGGACTCGAGCTCAGACAGCTGCTCGGCCGAGAAGGGCATGTGTTTCTCACCACCTAACGTAAGGCGGGCACGCCCGTCGCGGCGGGCGCGCCCGTTCTTTGCCTACTGTCCGAGGTTCGGGTGGAGCAGCGAGGGCGCGGCCGCCAGCAGCGTCTTCGTGTAGGCGTCCTGCGGGTCCTCGAAAACCTGACTGGCGGGACCCTCCTCCATGATCTGGCCGTGGTTCATGACGATGATGCGGTCCGAGATGTAGCGCTCGGTCTGGATATCGTGGCTGATGAAGACCATGGCGAGCCCGAGCTCGTGCTTGAGGTCGGTGAGCAGGTTCAGGATCTGCGCGCGGACCGAGACGTCGAGCGCCGAGGTCGGCTCGTCGGCGATGATCACGTCGGGCTGCAGCGAGAGGGCGCGCGCGATGGCCACGCGCTGGCGCTGGCCGCCGGAGAGCTGGCCGGGCAGCACGTACATGGCCGAGGCGGGCAGGCCCACGAGGCCGAAGAGCTCGCGAACGCGCTCCTCGCGCTCCTCCTCGGTCCCGACGCCGTGGACGACGAGCGGGTCGAGCAGCTGGTCATGGACGGCCATGCGCGGGTTCAGCGCCGTCGCGGGGTTCTGGAAGACGACCGAGACCACGCGGCCGATCTTCTTGCGGAGCTCGGCCGTGCGCTTGGTCACGTCCTCGCCCTTGAAGTAGACCTTGCCGGACGTGGGCGACTGAAGGCCGCACATGACGTTGGCCGTGGTCGACTTGCCGCAGCCCGACTCGCCCACAAGGCCGATGGTCTCGCCGGGCATGAGCTTAAGGGTGAGGCCCGAAACGGCGTGGACGAGGTTCGGGTGCAGGATGGACCCGGTGCGCGTCTTGAACGTGACCGAGATGTCGTCCAGGAAGATGATGGGCTCCTGCGTGTTCGGCTCTGCCATCTACCTCACCTCCAGGCGAGAAGCGAGACCCGCGCGGGCGAGGTCTTCGTCGGGGATCTCGGCGACGTAGTGGTGGTCGGCGCCGGGAACGGGCTTGAGGACCGGGTGGACGTCGAGCCCGACCTCGGGGTGGCTCGAGCGCGGGGCGAAGCGGTCGCCGGACGGGAAGTCCGCGGGGCTCGGGACCGAGCCGGGGACCTGGTGCAGGCGGCTGCCGTCGTGCGCCTCGATGGAGAGCACCGAGCCGAGGAGGCCCTGCGTGTACTCGTGGACCGGGTTGGTGAGAAGCTCCTTGGTGGGCGCGCTCTCGACCACCTGGCCGGCGTACATGACGGTGATCTCGCTGGCGACCTCGGCCACGAGCGCCAGGTCGTGGCTCACGAAGATCATGGCGAAGCCGAGCTTCTTCTGCAGGTCGTTGAGCAGCTTGATGACCTGCTTCTGCACGGTCACGTCGAGCGCCGTGGTGGGCTCGTCGCAGATGACGAGCGAGGGGTCGCGGGTAAGCGCCATGGCGATGACGACGCGCTGGCACTGGCCGCCGGAGAGCTCGTGGGGATAGCTCTCGAGCGTGCGCTTGGGGTCGAGGCCGACGAGCTCGAGGAGCTCCTCGGCGCTGCGGGTGCCGCCGCGGCTCGTGAGCTGCTTCAGCTGGGCCGAGATGAGCATGGACGGGTTGAGCGCCGAGAGGGAGTCCTGGTAGACCATGGCGATCTCGGTGCCCAGGAGCTTGCGGTGCTCCTCGGGCGAAAGCTTGAGCAGGTCCTGGCCCTTGTAGTCGACCTCGCCGGTGATGCGCGCCGAGTCGGGCAGCAGGTTCATGATCACCTTGGTGGTGATGGACTTGCCGCAGCCCGACTCGCCCACGAGCGCCATGCACTGGCCGGGGCGCACGTCGAAGCTCACGCTGTCCACGACCGAGACGTCGCCGTGGCGCGGGAAGCCGATGGAGAGGTCCTTGACGCGCAGCAGCGGCTCGACCGTGTAGTCGGGGACGCGGCGGTCGGTGCGCGCGAGCTCCACCTCCCGCAGGGCGGAAAGACGTGCGGAGAGGCTCTCGGCCTGCTCCTTGTACGCGCGGACCGGGTCGGCGACGAGCAGGTCGGCCTCGCGGCGGCTCTCGGAGTTCTCGGCGTCCACGGGCGCGGACGGCGCGGAGGCCATGGCGTCGGTGATGCCCTCCGAGAGGATGTTCAGCGCGAGGCAGGTGACCATGATGGCGATGCCGGGGTAGAGCGCCTGCCACCAGCGGCCCGAGAGCACGCCGGCGCGGGCGTCGGCGAGGATATTGCCCCAGGTCGGCGTTGGCTCGGCGATGCCCGCCGAGAGGAACGTGAGCGACGCCTCGAAGATGATGGCGTCGGCCACGAGCGTGACGGTGAACACCATGATGGGCGCCGCGCAGTTGCGCAGGACGTGCTTCATCAGGATCCACGGCGCGCGGGCGCCCGATACGATGACGGCGCGCACGTAGTCCTCGCCGTACTCGGAAACGATGTTCGCCCGGACGATGCGCGCGATCTGCGGCATGTACATGAAGCCGATGGCGAAGATGATGGCCGGGACCGACTTGCCGAGGATGGTCACGAGCACGGCCGCCAGCGCGATGCCGGGGACGGACATGATCACGTCGAGGACGCGCATGATGACCTCGGACACCCACTTGCGTGTGACCGCGGCGAGCGCGCCGACCACGGAGCCGGTCACGAGCGCGAAGAGCGTCGCGCCGAAGCCGATGACGAGCGAGATCCTGCCGCCGTAGAGGATGCGCGAGAGGATGTCGCGGCCCTTGTCGTCGGTGCCCAGGATGTGCGCGGCGTCGGGAGCCTGGCGGGCGGTGCCGATCTCGTAGGGGCTGTACGGGGCGATGAGCGGCGCCAGGACCGAGAGCGCCACCACGACGAGCAGGATGGCGAGCGCGATCTTCGACGACGTCTTCATGTTCTTGAGTCCCGAGAGCTTGGGCGCCGAGGCCTTGGACGCGGCCATGCCCTCAAGCCTCTGAGACTCCTCTTTCCTTTGGGTCAGCATGGCTAGACGCTCCTAATCCTCGGGTTGATGAGCAGATACAGCATGTCGACCACGATGTTGATGATGATGAAGGAGAACGCGACGACGATGACGACGCCCATGATCAGGTTCGGCTCGTTGCCCGCCACGCCGTCGAGGATGGCCATGCCCATGCCCGGGAGGTTGAAGATGACCTCGATGACGACCGCGCCGCCCATGAGGTAGCCGATCTTCATGCCGAGGGTGGTGACCGGCGTGATAAGGGCGTTTCTCAGCACGTTGCGCGCGATGATGACCTTCTGCGGAAGGCCCGAGCCCTTGGCGGTGAGCACGTAGTCCTTGTCGAGCTCCTCGACCATCGCCGTGCGGACGATGCGCGTCATCTGGCCGGTCAGGGGGAAGGCGAGCGCGCAGGCGGGCATGATCATGCGCGCCATGTAGCCGCCGAAATTGGTCAGGGGGTCGGGAAGCGCGCCCGAGGCGGGCAGCACGTGCAAAAACGACGAGAAGACCAGGATGAGCAGGACCGCGAGCCAGAACGAGGGCGTGGCCAGGCCCGCGATAGAGACGAAGCGTATGAGCTGGTCAGGCCATTTGTCCCTATAGAGCGCCGCGATGATCCCCAAAAGGAACGAGACGACCGCGCCGATGAGCAGGCCGAGGAAGGTCAGCTGCATGGTGACGGGCAGGGCCTTGGCCACGCGCTCGGCCACGGAGTTGCGGCGGGCGCTGTAGGTGCCCAGGTCGCCGTGGAGCAGGTCGCCCATGTAGCGGACGTAGCGCACGGGCCACGGGTCGTCGAGGCCGTACTCCTCGTGGTACTTCTGCACCTGCTCGGGGGTGGCGCTCTCGCCGAGGGCGTTGTAGGCCGGGTCGATGGGCGAGAAGGACATGAGGAAGAAGATCAGGAACGTCACGGCGAAGGCCATGATGGGAAGCGCGATCAGGCGCCTTCCGATAAGGCGCAGGAGATTGTTCACGTCGACTCTCCCCTTTCTCGTGAATGGTCGCTCTCGGGGTCTTTCCATAAGGCGGAGGCCCGAGCAACTGGCGGTCGCTCGGGCCTCCCGCACAACTAATTCGTCAATGCGCCGCAGGTAGGTGGCCCTGCGACTGCCGCATAGGCCCCTGCGCTACGCGGTGACGGTGGTGATGCCGGTAAGCTGGACGCCGGTCGTGCCGATGCCCTTGAAGTCGCTGCTCACCTTGACGCCGTCGGGGTTGGCGTTCTCGCGCCAGGAGCCCGTCGGGGTGATGACCTGCAGCAGCGGGTAGAGCACGACGTTCTCGGCGAGGATGTCGAAGCACTGGTTCCAGAGGTCCTGCTGGTCGGAGCCGGAGGCCGCCAGGGCGTCGGACATGAGGCCGTTGAGCTTCTTCCACTCATCGGAGGTGTTCCAGGCGCAGCGGGTCTTCATCCAGACGTTGTCGCCGAACCACCAGTTGAGCAGCAGGTCGGTGTCGCCGCCGAAGCAGGACGGGTCGCCGGGGGCGATGAGGATGTCCCAGGAGTCGTCGGCCTGGTCGATGGCGGCGTAGGTCGCCGGGGACTTGTCGGAGACGAGCTCGACGGTGAAGCCGAGGGCCTCGAGGTCCTGCTGGGCCTGGGTGCCCATGGCCACGACCTGCGCGTTGTCGGTGGTGCGCAGCTGGATGGCGCCCGGGGTCACGCCGGCGTCGGAAAGAAGCGACTTGGCCTTGTCGGCGTCGTAGGTGTAGCTGACCGAGGCGGCGTGGTAGTTGACGAAGGACTTGGGGAGATAGGAGGTCGCGATGGAGGCGAGGCCGGAGAAGGCGTTGGAGACCATCTGGTCGGTGTTGAGGGCGTACATGACGGCCTGGCGGGCCTTGACGTCGTTCCACGGGGCCTTCTTGACGTTGAACATGATGAAGCGGGTGCCGAAGCCGTCGACCTGGTCGACGCTCACGCCGGCGGCCTCGAGCTGCTCGATGGACTCGGGCGGCACGGACTCGGTGACGAGGGTGGTGCCCTCCTGCTGGGCGGTGGTGCGGGCGGTGGTGTCGGTCAGCGACTCGATGCGCAGCTCGGTGTCCTTGGCGGGGAACTCGCCGTTGTAGTGCTCGTTGGGCTTGAGGACCACGTAGGTGTCGGACATCTCGTCGTACATCCAGGGGCCGGAGCCGACGGGCTTGGCCTTGGCGTCGTCCTCGGTAAGGGAGCTCGGCATGATCTTGACGATGGCGAGGCGCTCCTTGAGCAGCGAGAAGTTCTCGATGTTGCAGGTGACGGTGACGGTGGTGTCGTCCTTCTTCTCGACGGAGTCGAACATGGTGAGGAACGAGACGTACATGCCGCCGTCGGCCGTGGCGCGCCCGAAGGAGTAGACGACGTCGTCGGTGGTGACGGCGGTGCCGTCGCTGAACTTTGCGTCGGCGCGGAGCTTGACCTCATAGGTCTTGGAGTCGACCTGGGTCGGGTCGCCGTCGGCCAGGCCGGAGATGACGCTGTAGTCGGTGAAGTCGATGTTGTACAGGCCCTCCATGACGTTCGAGTTCGCCGAGAGGCAGAACGCGGACGAGCAGTTGGCGGGGTCGTACGACGACGGCGAGTACGCGGAGCCGACGGTCAGGCTGCCGCCGCCCTCGGTGCCGGCGGAATCGGACGAGCCGGAGTCCGCGCTGGAGCCGGAGCCGCCGCAGGCCGCAAGGCCGAGCGTCGCCGCGACCGCGGAGCCGCCCAAGAACGCGCGGCGGGTAACGGCAGAGTTCACGATCTTCTTCATGTCTAGCCTCTTCCTCTCGATCCTCCTACGGCCTCGGCGGGCCGTGCTTTGGTAGGCAGACTACCCGCAACGTCTGCGCGCCTGACGCGCAAACCGCCAAACGGCACGTTCTTATCCACTGACGGTCGCCTGAAAGGCAATTACAGGCTAGCTCCGGCACGACGGCGCATGGTTGCCGGCCGTTTTCCTTCTTGTTGAGTTTGATTTCACTGGTATTACGGGTCTAAATGCCATTTATTTGACTGGTATTAGATAACTAATACGACTGTTCATCACTGGTATTCAAGAGCAGGAACCACCTGCGGGGAACCCGAAATAGATGTGCGCGGGGCATCCGAGCACCCGGGGTTGATTCAAACCTTAATCTTCGTCGCTCGACGCCTGCTGCTCATGGAGCGCCTGCCAGACGGCATGGGCGACCTCCGCGGGGATGCCCTCGACGGCCGAGATCTGCTCCTCGCTCGCCGCGCGCAGGCGCTTGAGCGACCCGAACGACTTCATGAGGAGGCGCTTTCGCTTGGGCCCGACGCCGGGCACGTCGTCGAGGACCGAGGCCGTCATGGCCTTGTCGCGCAGCTCGCGGTGGAAGGTGATGGCAAAGCGGTGCGACTCGTCGCGGACCTGCTTGATGAGGTAGAGCGAGGGCGACCCCGAGGGCAGCACGACCGGGGTCTCGTCCCAGGGGACGAAGACCTCCTCGTCGGACTTGGCCAGTCCGCAGACCGGGATGTCGAGCCCCAGCTCGGCGAGCTGGTTCATGGCGGCCGTGAGCTGCGGCTTGCCGCCGTCGACCACGAGCAGGTCGGGCCGGCTGCCAAAGCGCTCGTCGGCCATGCGCTCGGGGGAATAGCGCCGGCCCAGCACCTCGGACATGCTGACGAAGTCGTTCGCCTCGGTAAGGGGCGTCTGGATCTTGAAGCGGCGGTACTGGGACTTGTCGGGGCGTCCGTTGGTGAAGACGACCATCGAGGCCACGGTGAAGTGGCCGTGCAGGGTCGAGATGTCGAAGCACTCGATGCGCATGGGCGGGGCGTCCAGGGCCAGCGCGCTCTCGAGCTGCATGAGCGCCTGGTTCGTGCGGTCGTCGGCGTAGCCCGTGCGGACCATGTAGCGCATGAGGGCGTGGCGGGCGTTGGCCGCGGCCATCTCGAGCAGGCGCTTCTTCTCGCCGCGCTGCGGGCGGTGGAGACGCACGTTGTGGCCCCGCTTCTCGGCGAGCCAGCCGGCGATGACGTCGCCGTCCGCGAGCGCGACGGAGAGGCAGACCTCGGCAGGCACGTCGGCCGTCTCGTCGTAGTAGCGCTTGACGAAGCCGGACTGGAGCTCGTCCTCGCCGACGTCGGCGCCCTTATCGAGGATGAACTCGACCGAGCGGACCGTGCGGCCCTCGCGCACCACGAAGACGCAGGCGCAGCTGATGGTCTCCTCGCGGTAGAAGCCGATGAGGTCCATGTTCACGTCGGGGGCGAACATGACCTGCTGCTTGACGTCGAGCGCGGAGAGGCCCTCGAGGCGCTTCTTCAGGCGGGCGGCCCGCTCGAAGTCGAGGTCTGCGGCGGCCTCGCGCATCTGGTCGGTGAGCTCGCCCACGATGGCGCTCCTCTTGCCCTGCAGGAAGTCCTCGACCTGGCGGACGTGGCGGGCGTACTCGACCGTGTCGATGGCGCCGCAGCAGACGCCGGGGCCGCGGCCCACGTGGTAGTCGAAGCAGGGGCGGCACTTGCCCGCGAGGACGATGTTGGCGACGGAGGCCTGGTCGGGCTCGCGCTCGAGCAGGCGCTTGGCGCGCTTCCACTCGGCGCAGGTGGCCGTGCAGATGGGCACGAGCTTGCGCAGGGTGTCGATGGTCTCGCGGGCGGCCTTTGCGTCGGTGTAGGGACCGAAGTAGCGCGTGCCCTTGCGGTGCTTCTCGCGCGTGTACTTGATGGCCGGGAAGACGTCCGACTCGGTGACGGCGATGTAGGGATAGGACTTGTCGTCCTTGAAGTCCACGTTGAAGTAGGGGTGGTACTGGGCGATGAGGTTGCGCTCGAGGACGAGCGCCTCGTGCTCGGAGCCCACGACCACGTAGTCGAAGGAGCGGACGACCTGCATCATGAGGGGGATCTTCTGCCGGTCGTCGGAGAGCGTGACGTACTGGCGCAGGCGGGCGCGGAGATTCTTCGCCTTGCCCACGTAGACGACGGTGCCCGAGGCGTCCTTCCACAGGTAGCAGCCGGGGTCGGTGGGGACGAGCGCGACCTGGTCGACGAGGCTCGCCAAGCCGTCTATGGCGGCCGTCACGTGCTCGCGCGCGGCGGCGCGGTCGCTCGCGTCGATCTCGGGGGTGGTTTCGCGGTCTTCCTCGGACACCTGGGCACGTCCTCTCGGTTCGGTGTTGCTCAACCTTACCAAAGACGGGAGGCGCCCCGGAAAGACGAGCGGCGCGGCGGGGCCCTCCGGCACGGAGTTTTCGTTGGATATGCCCGGGCGGCGCCCGGCGGGCGCGCCGCTCCCCTACCATCGATCGTGCTAATGAAAACCGACCAACTGGAGCACCTTTGATTCAGGTCAACGAGATCAGCCAGGACGAGCTCGAGGCCCGCGCCGCGGGGCTCGGCATCAATCTTCCCATCGAGCAGACGGCCATCTGGTCTTCTTACCAGGCGACGATTCCGGGGCGCGCGCCCTGGGGCTGCGCCGAGATCGCCCGCGACGGGCGCACGCTCGCGCTCGTCGCGTTCCTCGACTACCAGACGCACGGCTACCACTACCTGCGCGCCGCCCACGGCCCCGTCTGGGCCGAGGCGCCCGACGAGGCGACCGAGGCCGAGGCGCTCCGTGCCCTGGCCTCCTATATCCACGGCCGTGACAAGAAGGTCGCCTTCGCGCGCCTGGCCGTGGCCGCCGAGCTCGAGTGCGCGCAGCCGGTGCTCTCCACCCGCCCGTACAACCAGACCGTGGTCATCGACCTGGCGGGCGGCACCGAGGAGGACATCCTCGGCCGCATGAAGCCGCGCGGGCGGCGCGACGTGCGCAAGGCCCTGCGCGAGAGCCCGGCCACCTGCGCCGACGAGACCGAGCTCGCGAGCGAGTCCTTCGCCGAGTACTACGACGTCATGGTCGAGACCGGCAAGCGCGACGACTTCGTCCCGGCGCCCTGCTCCGACTACGAGGACATGATCCGCATCCTCGGGCCCGAGCACTGCCGCGTCTACGCCGGCCGCATCGACGGTCGCGTGGTCACCTGGTCCATCGTCACCGTCTCGGGCACCCGCGCGGTGCGCTACTACGGCGCCTCCCGCTCCGAGAGCATGCGACAGCACGTGACCGACAAGCTCGTGCTCTTCGAGTGCGTCGACCTCTTCCAGAACAAGGGCTGCGCCGACTACGACATGATGGGCATCGGCAGCGACTTCGCCCCCGAGCTCATGGGGCTGAACGAGTTCAAGACCAAGTTCGCAAAGAACGGCGTCGTCGACGTGGCCCCGGACCGCGACCTCCCCGTCCGCAAGGCCTTCTACAAGGCGCTCCAGGCGGCTAAGAAGCTCCGCGACCGCGCGTAGGGCATCGCGCGCGGCGCCGGCGGCGAGGACCGGGGAGACCCGTCGTCACCGCCGGCCGCGCGGCCCTCCCGCGCAGAAGGTCCCGCTAACGCCGGTCCGGCGCCTTGCCGAGGAACTGGTCGTACTTCTTGTATTGGCGCGCGCCGCGCAGCCACGACCAGAACTTGTGCGCCAACGTGTCGGGCGCGTAGTCGAGCGGGGACGCGGCCTTGCCGGCGGCGAAGAGCGCGAGGGCGCGCTCGCGCACCTGGACGTCGGGCACGAAGTCGCGCACCACGTTTTGCGGGACGAGGCTGTAGAGCCCCTCTTCATAGGCCTCGGCATAGCCGAGGTCGCGCCCGAGCACGAAGTCCTCGACGATGAGCCTGGCGAAGTTCACGCCGCCCAAGGCCATGTACCAGGTGTTGGCGCCCGGGCGCACGTTCACCTCGAAGAACTTGAACTTGCCGTCGCGCACGTCGTACTTGGCGTCGAAGTTCGCGAAGCCGCGGTAGCCCACGTGCTCGCAGAAGCGCTTCGCGTCCTCGATGAGCTGCTCGGAGCGCTCAAGCAGGATGCACGACGGGTTGCCGATGCGCGCCGGCGAGTGGTCCTGCAAGATCACCTGGCCGCCCGACACCGCGGCGACGCGCCCGCCCTCGACGGAATACGTGGTGAGCGAGCGGATGGCGTCGTCGTCGCCGGGGATGAAGTCCTGCACGACGAGTTCCTTGTCGTAGCCGGCGTCGTGGAGCAGCGAGAAAATCCGCCGCAGGTCATCGGGGTCATCGACCGTGTAGATCTTCTCCTTGCCGTCAAACGACATCGTGTCGTAGCGGGCGGAGTTGGACGGCTTGGCGATGAGCGGGAACGTGAACCCCTCCACGTCGAGCTCGGCCGAGGCGTCCGAGCAGTCGAAGAGCCTCGTGGCCGGGTAAGCCATGCCGAGCTCCTCGCAGATGGCGTAGAAGCGGCCCTTCTGCGTGATGTCGTCGAGAAGCGCGAAGTCGTTGTAGGGGACGACGAACCACTGCTCGAGCTCCTCTTTGTGCTTGGAGATGGTGCGCACGTGCCAGTCCGCGCTGCCCAGAAGGACGGCGGTCTTCCCCTGCGCGCAGAGCTCGGCGCCGAGCCTGCGCAGCATGGCGGCGATGGCCTCGTCGCCCTCCCCCATCGCGGGGTCCACGCGATAGTCGGTGAAGCGGCTCGAGGACGTGAACTTGACGTCGACGCCGGAGACGACCATGGTTCGGACGCCGTAGGCCTCGTGGAAACAGCGGGCATAGGAATACGCGAGGATATCGCCGCCCAAGACGACGGGGACGAGCTTCTCGGCGAGCTCGGGCTCGGTGCACAGGTTCATGGGGTTCCTCCAATGGAAGCGTTAGGCGGACGGGGCGGCGATGCTCGCGCGGAGCGCGGACACGACCCGGGGAGCGGCGTCCGCGGGAATGTCGGTCGGCAGGTTTACGATGCCTGCGACCAGGCGGTCGTTGGTCGCAAGGCCGGAGCGGTCGGCCGGCACGCGAAAGGCGGCCTCGTCGAGGGCGCCGGGGCCGAGCTCCGGGCGGTACCACGCCGTCGTGTAGTAGCCCGCCGCGAGGATGGCCGCCTCGGCCGCGTCCGCCGACCGCGCGTCGGCGAGCAGCACCGGGAAGCGAAGGAGCGGCTGAGGCTCGCCGGCAAGCGCGGCGGCAGGCACCTCCGCGCCCTCGACGTCGGCAAGAAGCCCGCGGTACGCCTCGACGACCCTAAGCCGGCCCTGCGCCGAGGCCGCATACCCCTCGAGCGCGCCGAGCGCCGCCTCGCAGGCGTACCTCGTCGCGCGCATGGGCGCACGGCTCACCTTACCGAGGCGCTCCTCATCGGAAACGGCGGGGTCGAAGGCGCCGGCCGACGTGAGCGCGCGGCGCAGGGGGCGCGAGAGCGCGGCAGGCAGGTGCACGAGCACGCGGTTCGTCCCGCGGTAGGAGGCGTTCAGCCGTTCTTCTCGCGCCCCGGGGGCCGGAAGGGACGAGAGCCGCTCGCGGACGGCGCGCACGGCGTCTCCCGCCTCCGAGGCCGGGTTCACCCAGACGGCCCCGCCGAAGAGCGTGGGAAGCATCTTCTCGACGCCGAACGAGTGGAACGAGACGTCTGCAAGAGGGGCCCCGGAGGCGTCGCGCGCCATGCGGCCGACGCAGTGGGCACAGTCCTCGAGGACAAGCGCGCCGGCCGCGCGGGCCTTCTCGGCGAGTTCTTGCGAGGAAGCGTCGTCGACGATGCCGAAGGTGTGCTGGAGCATGACGGCGCGCGTCCGTTCGCCCAGGGCCGGCAGGGCAGGGTCGAGCGAGCACGTATGCGCCGAGACGTCCCCGTACACGGGGTCGAGCCCGGCGGCCAGGATCGGGTCGACGGCCGTGCAGCAGGTAAAGAGCTGCGTGAGCACCTCTCCCTCGCCCACGGCCGACCGCACGGCCTCGAGCGCCGCGAGCATGCCGTGCCGCGCGCGGTAGGTCAGGAACCAGTCATCGGCCTCGGTGCCCGTGAGCTCGGCCATCCGCCGCGCGAGCGCTTCTTCCCAGGGCTCTCTTTGCATGTGCGCCTCCCTATGCCGACGCCGAGCGCCGCTTGAACTTGGCGAGCAGGTCGTCGATAAAGGACGCCTCGTCCAGATGCAGCAGACAAGCGACTCCGAACGTGACGAGAAGGGCCGGAAGGCCTCCCGCCACCGTGTAGATAAGCGCGCGGACGATGCCGCCGCCCGCCAGCGGCGCCACGAAGGACCCCAGCGCCCAGAGGATCGCCGCGCCGACGCCGGCGCCCAGCGCGCCGAGGACGAGCGAGCGGACGCACGAGACCACGAGGGCCTTGAGCCCGATCGGGCCGAGCTCGCGGCGCAGGAACGCGAGGATGACGAGGTCGATGGACACGAAGAAGAGCGTGGAGCTGAAGCCGACGACGTTGAAGCCCCAAAGCGGCGTGAAGGCGAGGCAGAACACGATCTGCACGGCGCCGGCGATGATCTCCGCCACGGTGAAGAGCTTCATGCGGCGCAGCGCCGAGCAGGCCTTCTGCAGGTAGGTGCACACGCCGTAGGCGGGAAGCGAGACCGAGAGCCACGCCAGGTAGCTCGCGAGCTGATCGAGCGACTCGGCGTCCATGCGCGAGCCGCCGAGCAGGCGCGCGAGGCACGGGGCGAACACGATGAGGTAGAGGGCGAAGGGGACGAGCAGGAAGATGATCCGCCCGCAGCCGCGGCGGACGCCCGCGACGAACGAGGCGTTGTCGTTGTTCGCGACGTTCGTGGAGAGCTCGGTGAACATCGCCGTGGTGATGGGGATCGCGAAGACCGAGTACGGCAGCACATACCACATGCGCGCGTAGTACGTGATGGCGGCGCCGTTGGGGTTGACCGACAGCGAGCAGCTGCTCTGGACCGAGGTCGTGGCGAACGACACGAGGGTGACGATGAGGGTCGGGATGCCGAGCTCGATCGTCTCCCTGATGCAGGGGTCGTGGACGTCCACGCGCAGGGAGAGCTTGACCCCGCAGCGCTTGAGCGAGGGCAGCTGGCAGAGCACCTGCACGAGGACGCCGAGCGGGTTGCCGATGGCCAGGCACAGGATGGCGAGCGTGGGGTTCGTGGGCGCGAACAGGGCGTAGCCGAAGAACGAGGCCGTGGTCACGACGTTGTTGACGATGGGCGCGGCGGTGCTCCAGAAGTAGTCGCGCTCGGCGTTGAGCACGCTGGAGATGACCGAGGACAGGGCATAGAGCACGACCTCGATGGAGAAGAACCTGAGGAAGTAGGTAGAGAGCTCGAAGTCGAAGTCCGACGACGCGTTGAAGGACTGCGTCCACACGATCTGCCCCGCGAAGACGAACGAGATCGCGGAGAGGACCAGCATGGCGATGGTCACGAGCGACAGCAGGTTGGACGCGTAGGCGATGGCGCCGGGCTTGCCGGCGCGCTTCTTCGCAGAGACGTAGACCGGCAAAAACGCCGTGACGAGCATGCCGCCCATCACGAGCTCGTAGAGCTGGTTCGGGAGGTTGTTCGCGACGGTGAAGGCGCTGGCCACGATGGTCGTGCCCATGCCGTAGGCCTGCGCCCACGTGCGCAGGAAGCCGGTGATGCGGCTGATGATGACGAGGACGCTCATAAGGGCTGCCGAGCGGCTCACGTCCGCCTCGGAGACGCCGGCCTCCCCGCCCTCGTCGGCGAGAAGCGCCCCGGAGGCGTCGTCCCTCCCGCCTTCGTCGGCAAGAGACGCCTCGGCCGGCGCGGGGCCGAGCTTGCGGAGCCTGGCGGTTTCCTCGGCGTCGCGTCGCTCGTCGGAGGTCTCGAGCCTGGCCGCGCGGGAGCGCTCGGCCGCGAGGACGAACACCATGGTCTCGTCCGCGGGCGTGCCCGTATAGGTATGGGCGCCGTCGCCCGGCTTAGCGAAGTGCGCGCCGCGGCGCGGGGCGTCCTGGCGATTCTCCCCCATGTGTCTCCTCACTGGATCCGGGCCGGGAAGGCCCGCGCAAAAGAAACCGCCCCAGAGACCCGACGGTTTCTGGGGCGGCAATGAACGACGTCTGAGCCTAGACGATGGGGCCGCCGCCGATGAAGGTGCCCGGATAGTTGACGTCGCGGATCTGGACGCCGCTGCCGGGGCACGAGTCGACGATCTGGCCACCGCCGATGTAGATGCCCACGTGGCCGGGATAACGGCCGGCGTAGGTGTAGAAGACGAGGTCGCCGTAGTTGAGCGAGCTCACGTCGGTGGTGATGTAGCTCACCGACGCGTACAGGGACTCGGGCCAGTTCGAGTTCGTCGGCAGGCCGAGCGCGTAGTCGATAAGGCCGGAGCAGGTAAACGCCGAGGACGAGGTGCTGCCCGTCCAGACGTAGCCGCTCCACTGATAACCGGAGCCGATGACGCTGAGGGCGCGCGAGACCATGGACGACGCGCTGGCCGAGCTGCCGGAGTTGCCCTTGTTGGAGTTCGAGCCGCTGTTGTTGGAGCCACCGTTGTTGGAGCCGCCGTTGTTGGAGCCTCCGTTGTTGGAGCCGTTGTTGGAGCCGTTGTTGGAGCCGTTGTTGGAGTTGGACTCCTGCTCGGCCTTCTTCGCGGCCTCCTCCTCGGCGGCCTTCTGCGCGGCGGCCTCGGCAGCGGCCTTGGCCTCCTCCTCGGCCTTGGCGCGCGCGGCGGCCTCCTCCTCGGCGAGCTTTGCCTTCACCTCGTCGGAGAGCTGGTTGTAGTACGTCTGGACCTCGGCTGCGGCCTGGTTCGCGGAGTCGGACTTGGCCTGCTGGTCGGAGACGAGCTGCTCCTGCTCGGTCCTGCGCTCCTCGAGCTGGCCCTTGTCGTTCTCGAGCGACTCCTGCAGGTCGCGGACGTCCTGGATGGCGTCCATCTTCTGCTCGGAGATCTTGTTGGCGTAGTGGATGTTGCTCACGAGCTCGGCGAAGTCGTTGGAGCTCAGGATGAGGGTGAGCAGGCCGGTCTCGTCGCCCATCTTGTACTGCGTGGCGAGGATGTCGGAGAGCTGGGACTGCTTCTGCTTGAGCTGCTCCTGCTCCTCCGCGATCTGGCCCTCGAGGGTAGAGATCTGGTCGTTGGTGTCGTTAAGGTCGCGCGTTACGGTGTCGAGGTCGTAGCCGGCCTGCTCAGCGGCGGAATAGAGGCTGCTCAGCTGCTCGGATACCTGATTGAGCTCGGATTGGAGCTCGGCGGACGTGGCCGCCTGCGCGCTCACGGGGACAATGGCGAGGCCAAGGGTGACCGCGAGGGCCGACGCGACGAATCGGTTGCTCTTTGGCTGCGGCATAAAAAGAACTCCTTTAGGATCTGCACGGCGCCCACGGGGTGGGCCTGCATGACCTTCCTATGGTACCAACTACCGCGCAAAGAAGAAGCGATTCTATTTCAGCTCCACATAGACCTTGAGAGGGAGGAGGGCCCGGGCCGCCGTGTGGCCCTAGTGTCTTCTTGCGTCCAGCTCGCCGGCCAGCTCCTCCAGCGTGACGCCGTAGCGCTCGAGCGCGACCATAAGGTGATACACCAGGTCGCCGGCCTCGTAGCGGATATGCTCGTGGTCGTTGTCCTTGCAGGCCATGATGACCTCGCTCGCCTCCTCGGCGAGCTTCTTGAGCAGGCTGTCCTCCTTGCCCTGGAGGAGCTTGGCGGTGTAGGAGGTCTCGGGCGAGGCGTCGCGGCGACCGTGGATCACCGCGGCCAGGCCCTCGAGGGTCTCGCCGATGTTGCCGTCCTGAACGTTCTTGGTCCTCTCGCCCACGCGGGCCTCCTTATGGCCATGGCGGCGCTGAGCCGCCGTGTCGTTTACTCTTTGATCTCGCGGAAAAAGCAGCTGCGGTGCCCGGTGTGGCAGGCGGGGCCCGGCGAGTCGACCACGGCGACGAGGGTGTCGCCGTCGCAGTCCACGAGCAGGTGCTTGACTTGCTGCATGTTTCCGCTGGTGGCGCCCTTGTTCCAGAGCTCCTGACGGCTGCGGGACCAGAACCAGGTGGTTCCCGTCTTTATGGTGAGGGCCAGCGACTCCGCGTTCATCCACGCGACCATGAGCACCTCGCCGGTGCCCTCCTGCTGCACGACGCACGGCACGAGGCCGGCAGCGTCGAACTTGACGCGCGCCGCGTCGGGCGCGACCGGCTCGGGAGCCTCGCCGGCATAGATATACTCGTTGTTCTGGGACATCCCGCCTCCTCGATTCGCGGATTTCCCACTTTAGCAGGGTGGAGCGCCGCGGGCGAGAAGGGCGAGGGGCCATGCCACAACTTGTAACCGAGGACCTGGGCGGCTTCGACGTCCTCGTGGTCGGCGGCGGCATCGCCGGGACGACCGCGGCGCTCGCGTCTGCCGAGGAGGGCGCGCGCACGGCCATGGCCTGCGCAGGCGCGCTCTTCGGCGGCTCGAGCTTCTTTCCCGGCACATGGGGGCTCGGCCTCGTGGGGCCCGGCGGCGAGCACGGCGCGGGCGACTTCACCGAGACGATCGTCGAGGTCGGGCGCGGCGTCGCCGACCCGGCGCTCGCACGCACCTTGGTAGAGGGGGTCGAGGGGGCGGTTGGGCGGCTCGAGCGGCGCGGATGCCGCCTCCGCGCCGCCGTCAACGCCGGCGAGCGCGAGTTCATCCCCTGCTTCGACCGAAAGACGCGCTCGTGGCACGGGCTCGAGCGGGACGCCTACCGCGCGTCCACGGAAGCCGCGCTGGAAGAGGCCGGGTGCGACGTACACGCGGGCCTCGAGCTCATGGACCTGTGTCGTGCGGAGGCCGGCTGGACGGCGATGTTCTACGACAGGGGCCGCGACGCGTTCGTACAGGCCCGAGCCGGGTCGGTCGTCCTCGCGACGGGCGGTTTCGGCGGCCTCTTCGAGCGCACCCTCACGATGCCCGACGTCCTCGGGACCGCCCAGGCCGTCGCGCTCGAGCAGGGGGCCTCGCTCGTCAACTGCGAGTTCATGCAGATCATGGTCGGTCTCGTCGCCCCCGCGGAAGGCGTCGTCTTCAACGAGAAGACCTTCCGGTACTCGCGCATCGAGGGGCTTGGGCGGCCGGAGCTCCTGGGCATGCGCTCGGAGCACGGCCCCTTCAGCGCGTCATGGGGAGACCGGGAGGTCGACCTCTGCATCGCGCGCGCCGGTAGGAACGGCGCGCCGCTGCTCCTTGAGCTGCCCGACCCGCTTCCAGAGTTCATGCGCACGTACGCCGAGTGGCTGCGGGATGCCTACGGAATCGCGCCGGGCCAAGAGCTTCGCGTGGCGCACTACGCCCACGCCGCGAACGGCGGCATCCGCATCGATGAGCGCGCGGCGGTCGTCGGCTGTCCTGGGCTTTTCGCCTGCGGCGAGTGCGCCGGCGGCATGCACGGGGCGGACCGCATCGGCGGCCTCGCGAGCGCGAGCGCCCTCGTCTTCGGGCACATCGCCGGCAAGGAGGCGGCGCGCGCGGGCGCGGATATCGAAGCGGGCGGCCCCGTGGGCGACGCGGCCCGCGGGGGTCTGTGGCGGGCGGGCCTATTGGCGAGCGCCTCGCCTTGCGTCGCGCACCCGTTCAGCCGCCAAGCCTCGCCCTCGGCCGATGCCGCGACCCGGGCGCTGAGGCACGCGATGACCGAGCACTGCCTGGTCGAGCGCAGCGAGGCAGGCCTTACGGCGACGCTCAAGTCCATCGACAGGCTTCGCGCGGCCCTCGCCCAAGAAGCGTCCCCGTCCGAGGACGCGGCCGCCGTCGCGGCCACCCGCCGGGCCGAGCTCTCGCTTCTCTCCGCCGAGGCGCTCGTGCGAGCGATGCTCGCGCGCCGCGAGAGCCGGGGCGCCCACCACCGTTCGGACTTCCCGGCCGAGGACCCGTCCCAGGCGCGGCCGCTGGCCATTCGACACGAAGAAGGGCGGCTCGTCGCCGCCCCTCTTTGCGAATAAGTCGCCCCACATGCCTCTGCCGCCTCGACCGGCCGCCACGCCTGCAACAATGCTTCGGTTGTGCGGCAGGATACGGGGCCAGAGACCGTTCTGAAGGCACAGTTAGGCTTGCTCAACAGCGAATTCCCCACCTGACGCACATCCAAGGGTCCGGAACTCGGCAAATCTGCCGCAGGCCTTCGCCCGGCGCCCCTACTCCTCGGGCAGCCGCCCGACCTGCGGGCGCATCAGCCGGCGCGCCGCGATCAGCATGCCGATGCCCAGGACCACAAGCGGCAGGCTCAGGCACTGGCCCATGGTGATGGGCCCAAAGAGGTAGCCGAGCTGCGCGTCCGGCACGCGCACGAACTCGATGAGGAAGCGGAACACGCCGTAGAGCATAAGGAACGTCCCCATGAAGGTCCCCTGAGGGCGAGCCGGCTTCTTGCGCGAGAGCGCCCACAGCACGAAGAAGATCACGAGGCCCTCGAGCACGGCCTCGTAGAGCTGCGACGGGTGGCGATACACCCCGCCGCCGGACGGGAAGGCCACGGCCCAGGGCAGGTCGCACTCCTTGCCCCAGAGCTCGCCGTTGACGAAGTTCGCGCAGCGGCCGAAGAAGAGCCCCCACGTCGCGCCGATGACGCCGAGGTCGCAGATGGTGGGGATGCTGATCCGGTACTGCCGGCACACGATGGAGCCGCCGACGACGGCGCCGATAAGCCCGCCGTGGAAGCTCATGCCGCCGTCCCACGTGGCGACGATCTCGGCGGGATGCTCCAGGTAATAGCCCGCGCCGTAGAAGACCACGTATCCCAGGCGCGCGCCGATTATGATGCCGAACGCGACGCCGATGACGATGCTCATGACGTCGTCGACGGAAAGGTCGAGCTCCCAGCGCCGCGCGACCCGGAAGATCACGAAGCCGGCGACGATGAAGCCGGCCAGGTACGCCAGGCCGTACCAGCGGACGGTCAAGGGGCCGAGCGTGAAGGCGATGGGGTCGAGCGCCTGGAAGATGTCGTTGAGAAACACGCGCGCTTCTTTCCGCCGGCGCTAGAGGACGGCCGGCTGGACGCGCGTGACGCCGGGGACGTGCTCCATGAGGATGCGCTCGATGCCCTCGGACATGTCCATGCTGGAGAGGGGGCAGCCCGCGCAGGCGCCCTGCATCTCGAGGGTGACGACGCCCTCGTCGTCGACGTCGATGAGCTCCACGTCGCCGCCGTCGGCCTGAAGGCTCTGGCGGATGATGTCGAGGGTCTCTTCCAGAAGCTGCTTATCCACTGCCATGGTGGGGTTCCTTTCGTTTGCGCACACAACGTGTTCCATATTACCCAACGGGTGGGTGCGCGGCCGGGCAGACGACACCTGCCGCGCGGCTCCGCACTACCCGATGCCCGTGAAGAGATGCCCCGACGTGGCGCCCTGCAGGCGCGCTGCGGGCTTCTTGCCGGCGCGCGCCGCGGCGATCGCCCGGGCGACGCGCTCGACGTTGAAGCGGGTCTGCTTCTCGTCCAGGAGCGTGCAGTCCGCGAGCAGGCGCGTGACCCCGGCCTCGATAAGCTCAGCCGCCTGCGGCGTCGCGTCGAGCGGGTAGGCCGACCAGATGCGCGAGCGGCCGTTGACGTCGGTGCGCACGGGCAGGAGCTTGCCGTCGATGTCCTTGAGCGAGAAACGCCGCGCGCGCTGAGGGCAGCGGGCGCAGTCGTGGACGCACTTGCCCGTGACCTGCAGGACGCAGTGCTCGGAGGTCATGGCGCGCTCCCGGCCGAGGACCATAAGGCCCACGGGCACCGACGCCGCCGGCGCGAGCGCGCAGACCTGCTCGAGCGTGAGCTCGGGAGAAAGCCAGAAGCCCGCGGCCCCGGCGGCCTCGAGCGCCACCACGCAGCTCTCGTTGTGGACGGGCACGCAGGAGCGGACCTCGGGCACGGCCCCGCGCTCGACGGCGAGCGCGAGCTCGGACACGTTGCCCACGGCAAGAGGCGCGCCTTGCGCCACCCACGGATCGAGGCGCTCATGGTCGCCCTCGCGGCACACCTCGTCCAGCCAGGGGATGACGCCCGCGGGCCAGTCGCCGCGGGCGAGGTCGTCGGCGGTCGCGTACACGCGCGACGCCCCGGCCTCGAGCGCCGCGCGGGCGCACGCGGGGTCGGCCACGAGCGCGCAGGCGCAGGGCTCCTCTCGCCCGACCGTCGCCGGGTCGGCGATGCCCGCCTCCGCGCGCGCCTCCCCCAACCGGTAGGCGACGGCGCGCTCGGACGGCGCGGGCGCCAGGCCCTCCTCGCGGGCGGCGTACGGGGCAAGAAGCGCCTCCTCGAGCGACTTCACCGCGGCGGCCCGCACCTTGTGCACCGCCGAGAAGCCCATGCCGAGGCCGTCGTCCATCTGCACGTCGAAGCTCACGGGCTCGAAGGGCCCGCCGCCCATGCGGCCCACATGCTCGACCAGGTCCTCGCCCGTGACGGCGCGGGTGCGCGCCGCCTCGCAGACGAAGCCCTCGGCAGACGCGCTCGCCTCGCCGTCGACGCAGGCGACCTCGACCCGGAACGGCTGGCCGAGACGGGCAACAACCCGCACGTGCACGGGCCGCTTGCGCTGCACGTCCGCCTTGCTCACCCGCGCGGCGGCGTCCATAGCGGCCTGCGAGCGGATGACGCGCACGATCGCGCCCGTCTCCATAGGCCGCGGAGCACGGCAGCAGATGACCTCGCCGGCCGCCGAGTCGCGCTCGGCCGTTACCGTGAGGAACTGCGTGGGGTCGCTCACCGGGCGGACCTCGAGCAGGTCGCCCTCCCCCACCGGCTCGGAAAGCAGGATGCGGACCTCGGCGCGCTTGAAGCGACGCATGCGCGTGCGGCCGCCGTTGCCGCCGCCGCGCCTCTCGACGCTGTCCTCGAGCGCGCGGGAGGACTCGACCACGCCCACGACCTCGCCGCGGTTGTTGGAGCGCTCGTAGCTCATCATCTCGTTGCCGGACTCGCCGCGCAGGTAGGCGTCGGTGAAGTCGCGGTTGAACGCGCGCTTGAGCTGGCGATGGACCGCCGCGTCCTCGGCCTCGGTCAGGGGCTCGCCCGCGATGCTCGCGTCGATGGCGCGCCGATACGCGCTCACCACCTGGTAGACGTAGTCGGGAGCCTTCATGCGGCCCTCGACCTTGAGCGAGCCCACGCCCGCGGCGATCATCTGGTCGATGTGGTCGACCGTGCAGTAGTCCTTGGGGCAAAGGGCGCGCGTGCCGCCCACGCCGCGCATGGTCTCGGCGAGGCCGGCCGTGGGCACGTCGGGCACCGGCACGAGCTCGCCCTTCTCGTCGACGAGCTCGTAGGGCAGGCGGCACGGCTGGGCGCAGAGGCCGCGGTTCGCGGAGCGCCCGCCGGAAAGCGAGCTCATCATGCAGACGCCGGAATAGCAGAAGCACAGGGCCCCGTGGCCGAAGCACTCGAGCTCGACGCCCTCCTGCGCGATGCGCTCGATCTCGGGCAGCGAAAGCTCGCGGGAAAGCGTCACGCGGTCCGCGCCCAGCTCGCGGCACCAGGCCACGCCGCGGGCGTCGTGGACGTTGGCCTGCGTGGAGACGTGCGTCTCGATCTGGGGCCAGGTTCGGCGGATCTGGGCGAAGAGGCCCCAGTCCTGGATGATGAAGGCGTCGGCCCCGAGCAGCCATGCGCGGCGCACGAGGCCGAGCACGCGCGGGATCTCGTCGGTGGCGACGGCGACGTTGACCGTCACGTAGACGCGGGTCCCCGCCAGGTGCGCGCGGCGGCACGCGTCGCCGAAGCTCGCGTCGTCGAAGTTCTTCGCGGAGCGGCGCGCGTTGAAGCTGTTGCCGAGGCCGCAGTAGATGGCGTCGGCGCCGGCGGCCAGCGCGGCGTTGAAGGGCTCGGGGCCGCCCGCAGGCGCGAGCAGCTCAATCACGTTCTTGTGGGCCAAAACCTCTCCTTTGAGCCCGGGGTGTCCAAACTTGTCTACGATACCGCCAACACCCCATGCCCAGCGCCCCGCGTCAGGCCCTCGACGGGAAGAGCGCAACTACGCGGCCCGGCCAGAAAACGACGAGTTAAAGCCGAACGTTGCAACAGGGCACCGTGTCATTGGTCATCCTGCAACCGCAGGAAAGGCTCCGCGTCATAGATGCCGTAAACCGTATGGGGCTCACCTGAGTCCGGGGCTATATAGGTGATGTATACGTGCTGGCCGACCACGGGCTCGGTCTCGAATTTCGTCCATCCGCGTCCTCGATAAGCAAAGCGGTGTAAGGCTCGTCCGACTGATGATTTTGGTATGAGTCCTTATATGATACATACACACGTTTACCCTCTGTAAGCGCGACATCACATTGAGTCAGCTGGCCATCCAATAGGAAGACGACGGATTGGCCTTTCAAAAGATAGCCGCAGCGTTGAATCGACACCTCCGTAGAACTAGCCGACTCAACAACACCGAGCACATGTGAGTATTCCGTCGTTACGTTGTCAGACGAACTGGGGTCTTCCTGGATAAGGTTGAGTCTTTGCAGGGCATCCGTCGAGCCGAGGTAGATGCCGATGGCTGTGCCGACGAGAAGCGCCACCACCGCTTGAATCAGTCGTTTTATATCAATCCGAGCGCAATGGCAAGAAGCTTCAAAAACGACCGTCTATCCATCGTCATCCCCATCTATCCTTGGTTGGGCCTGAATCAAGCTTAGCCATAAGATAAGAGCGAAAACTCGTTAACTAGTTGAACGGCCATGTACCCGGGGTAAACGATGCAATTGCGTTCAATGACGGCGAAATCTTTGGCGCATGAATCGGGGCTCGCGGCCCAAGGCCCAGCTGAAGGTGCGCCGGCGGGCCTGCTCTCAAAGTCGGCCGTGTACCAATCCATACGCGGCATGCGCGCGCAAAACGTCCCGAATACCGAATCTTCGCTCCCGACGCGCAGAAATACCGTCGAATACCACGAAAAGCTGGCGGGATGGCGCACCGAATCGGTACTCGGCCGATTCTGAAAGCGGGCCGCACGAATATGCAGAATCCCAGCCGTTCTATACCGCAATCTCTACCGCTCTGGAATGACGTTTTTCGGCCCTCGAGAGGGAAAGAAACGCATTTTTGAGCGGCAGAGATCCCCCGGCCGGCAGCCCGTGCGCCCCACGCAAAGCGCCCGGCGAGAAGCACGCGCTTCTCGCCGGGCGCCGCGTTACAAAACGCTATAAGGCCGCCGTCTAGACCAGCTTGGCCCAGTGCTTCTTACCGGACTGGACGGTCGTGCCGGCCGAGAAGAGCGAGGGGTCGACGTTGTAGCACTTAGGAGCCACCGGCTCGCCGTCGATCTTCACGCCGCCGCCGTCGATGAGGCGACGGCCCTCGCCCGCGGACTTGCAGATGCCGAGGTCCGCGAGGAGCTTGGCCAGGTAGACCTTGCCCTCGGCGTTGGGCTCCACGACGGAGAGCGGGAACTCGGGCATATCCTCGGGCGCCTCGCCCTTCTTGAACTGCGCGTCGAAGGCGGCCATGGCCTTGGCGCCCTCGCCCTCGCCGTGGTAGAGGTCGACGATGTTCGCGCCGAGCTCGCGCTTAAGCTTATAGGGGTCGGCCGAGCCGTCGGCGAAGGCGGCGTCGATGGCGTCGATCTCCTCGATGGACTTGGTGGAGCACAGGCGGTAGTACATCGGCACGATCTCGTCGGCGATGGACATGACCTTGCCGAACATGTCGGCCGGCTCGTCGGTGAGGCCGATGTAGTTGCCGTAGCTCTTGGACATCTTCTTCTTGCCGTCGGTGCCCACCAGCAGCGGCATGGTCAGGGCGACCTGCGGCTCCATGCCCTCGGCGCGCATGAGGTCGCGGCCCGCGAGCAGGTTGAAGATCTGGTCGTTGCCGCCCATCTCGAGGTCGGCCTCGATGACCACGGAGTCGTAGGCCTGCAGCACCGGGTAGATGAACTCGTGCAGGGCGATGGAGCGGCCTTCCGTGTAGCGGTTGTGGAAGTCCTCGCGCTCGAGGATGCGGGCCACGTTGAACTTGCTCATGAGGCCGAGCATCTTGCCGAGGTTCAGCGGCTTGATCCAGTCGCCGTTGTGGACGATCTCGGTCTTCTCGGGGTCGAGGACCTTCATGGCCTGCTCGACGTAGGTCTTCGCGTTGGCCTCGACCTGCTCCTCGGTGAGCGGCGGGCGGGTGGAGTCGCGGCCGGACGGGTCGCCGATAAGCGCGGTGCCGTTGCCGATGATGAGGGTGACCTTGTGGCCGAGGTCCTGGAACTGGCGCATCTTGCGCAGCGGGACGGCGTGGCCGAGGTGAAGGTCCGGCGAGGTCGGGTCGACGCCGAGCTTGATGTTGAGCGGGGTGCCCTTCTCGAGCTTCTTCTTGAGCTCGTCCAGCGGCACGATCTGCATCGCGCCGGAAGTGATCACCTTTAGCTGCTCTTCAACAGGAAGCACTGCTCTGCCCTCCATGGGTTGTCAATCCTTATTTACATAGCCTTATACAATAGCGCAGGTAGGGTGCCATGCGCTCCACAACGTCACAACACGTGCGCATTCCCAAACGGGCAGCTCGCGGGCGCCCATTATACTGAGTTCTATATGTGAATCGACTCCCTCAAGGAGGGTACATGGGCATCAGGACCCGCAGGGCACATAAGCACTCGAGGACGCACATCGTCGGCTTCGGGGCGGCGGGCGCCATCGGCTTCATGGCGCTTCTCATCATCTCTCTGTGCCTCTCGATGGGCGCGGTCATCTCCACATGGCTCGAGGAACTGCCCGACTACACCTCGGCGGACAACTACCTCGTGGCGGAGCCGACCCGCGTCTACGACGCCGACGGCAACGAGATAGCCACCTATTACCTGCAGCAGCGCCGCTCGGTCACGCTCGAGGACATCTCGACCTACGTGCTCAAGGGCACCGTCGACACCGAGGACAAGCGCTTCTACACCCACAACGGCGTCGACCCGCAGGGCATCCTGCGCGCCGTCGCCGGCCAGCTCACCGGCAAAAGCGAGCAGGGCGGCGGCTCCTCCATCACCCAGCAGCTGGTGAGAAACACCATCCTCTCGGACGAGCAGTTCGAGATGTCGCTCAAGCGTAAGGTCCGCGAGGCCTACATCGCCATCCAGATGGAGAAGATGTACACCAAGGACCAGATCCTGAACATGTACGTGAACACCATCTACTACGGCAACTCCGCCTACGGCATCGAGGCGGCGAGCATCACGTACTTCAACAAGCACGCGAGCGAGCTCACCCTCGCCGAGGCCGCCACGCTCGTCGGCCTCCCCAACTCCCCCACCCTCTACGACCCCTTCAGGAACCCCGAGAACTGCGTCTCTCGCCGCAACCTCGTCCTCGACCGCATGCTCGAGGCGGGCGACATCACCCAGGAGGAGCACGACGCCGCCCAGGCCGAGGAGCTCGTGCTCGACCGCGGCGAGCTCACCGACAACAGCGGCAGCTACCCCTACTTCACCAACTACGTGAAGCAGCTCCTGCTCCAGAACTTCTCGAGCGACACGATCATGCAGGGCGGCCTCAAGGTCTACACGACGCTCGACCCGAGCTACCAGGCCGCGGCCGAGGAGTCCGTCGCCAACGTCGTCAACGCCTCCGGCAACGACGACACCGACGGCGCGCTCGTGTGCGTCGACAACACCAACGGCTACATCAAGGCCATGGTCGGCGGCAGCGACTACTACAGCGAGCGCGAGAGCTCCCAGGTCAACCTCGTGACGAGCAAGCGCCAGCCGGGCTCCTGCTTCAAGCCCATCACGCTGCTCGCCGCGCTCAACGAGGGCATGAGCTCGTCCGTCGTGCTCAACTGCAACTCGCCGCTGCAGGTCACCTCGCTGTGGAACGTGCAGAACGACGAGGGGGCGAGCTTCGGCAACATCACGCTCGACCGAGCCACCCAGGTCTCGTCCAACACCGGCTACGCGCAGGTCATCGAGGCCATCGGCGTGGACAAGCTCATCAGCATGGCCAAGCAGCTCGGCATCGACTCGACGGTCCAGCCCTACGACTCCTCGGTCCTCGGCACCTCCGAGGTGACCCCGCTCGAGATGGCCGAGGCCTACTCGACCATCGCCAACAACGGCGTGCACCGCGACACCGTGGCCATCACGAAGATCGAGAACCGCAACGGCGGCACCGTCTACGAGCACACCGACGACCCCCAGCAGGTCGTCGACTCCGCCGTCGCCGCGGACGCGCGCGAGGTCCTCGAGAACGTCTTCAACGCCGGCTACACCACCTGGTACGTCAAGGGCCAGTTCACGGCTAACCAGCCCGCAGGCGGCAAGACGGGCACGACCGAGACCTACGACAACCTCTGGTTCTGCGGCTTCACGCCCCAGGTAACGACCGTCACCTGGTTCGGCAACCCCACCAACAACACGACCGCCTACTACCAGGGCACCCACGCGACCACGCAGACGACCTCGCAGCCTATGTGGACGAGCTTCATGAACACCGTTCTCTCGGGGGTCGCCCGCCAGGAGTTCGCCACCCCGGACCACACCGCCGAGTACAAATCCAACAGCAGCTGGACCTTCGTGGGCACCCAGGCCTACGTGAACAGCGGCTACTACGACTACACCACCGAGTACACCACCGACGAGACGAGCACCGAGTACACGAACAACAGCTACACGGGCTACGGCAACGGCGGCTATTCCGACACGACGGGCGGCTCCACCACGGGCGGCGGCACGTCCGGCGGCGGTTCCGGCAGCGGGTCCGGCGGCACCAGCGGCGGCAGCGATACCGGCGGCGGCACCACGCCCAGCGGGGGCGGCGACACCGGCGGCGATACCGGTGGCGGCACCACGCCCAGCGGGGGCGGCGACGCCGGCGGAACCACGCCGAGCGGCGGCCAATAATCATAAGACGCAAAAGAGCGGGCCGTGCGAGCGGCCCGCTCTTTTCGCAATGCGCCCCGAAGCCCACGATTCAGCGCGCTCACGGATTCGCACGCTCTTGCGAACAAGTCCGCGCCTGGATAGGACGTACAATTCGAGAGATTATCTGTGCGCACGAGGCGGAGGTCCCATGCAATACGAAAGCCCCAACAATCGACGCGGCAGCCGGAGCTCGCGAGGCGGGTCAGCCAACGGAAGCGGCCTGCCAGGAGCATCGAGGGGTTCATCCCGGACGCCCGAGCGCGTCAACCTCAGCGGAGGCTCCTACCACGGGCCGCGCGGCACGCAGCAGCGCAGCGGCGGGCGCATGCGCCGGGGCGGCGGGGTGCCGAGCCTTACCAAAGGCAAGGGGAACGGCGGCTACCCGCTCCGGGCGCGCAGCATTAACTTCCAGGGCAGCCGCGGACGGCGCAGCGCCGACCGCAGGACCGTCCTTCTTGCCGCGCTCGCCGTCGTCCTCGCCATCCTGGTGATCGTCGGCGTCTCTTCCTGTATCCGCGGCTGCGCCTCCGGACCAAGCGAAGAGCAGGCCACGGTCGAGCAGAACCAGATCGACTCCCGTGTGGCCGTCGGCGTGAGCGACGAGCTCTCCAGCCGCTTCAAGGCCGAGCTCGACCGCGGGGACGACCTCGCGAGCATCGCCGCGAACGCCGACAAGTACGACGACACGGCCCTTCTCGACCTCGCCCTCGCCCAGCCTGAGGCCATTGGTTTCGTGGCCTCCTACCTGGATGCGGATAAGGCCGCCCAGCCCTACGGCGAGGCGGCGAGCAAGGGAACCGTCCCCGAGCTCTACTGCTGGGACGCGCGCTGGGGAGCCGTCGACTACGGCGGGCACGCGCTTGCCCTCACCGGTTCCGGGCCGACGGCCTTCTCGATGGCGTATATGGCGCTGACCGGAAACAACGACAAGACCCCTGCCGACATGGCGGCGCTTGCGACGGAGAAGGGCGCCGCGACGGGCGACTCCGGGACCGCCTCGTCCTTCTACGGGGAGGCGGCGGACGAGCTCGGGCTCACGGTCTCGTCGCACGCATCGAGCGCGGACAACCTCACCCAGGTCCTTGACGCCGGCGTGTATCTCCTCGTCGAAGCTAAGGCCGGGACCCTTACCGACGCGGCGCACTGGGTCCTCGTGGTCACCGAGAACGCCGACGGCACCGTGGTGGTCTACGACCCGACGGAGCCGAGCGTGTCCAAGCGCGAGTGGTCGGCATCGACCATCGCGGGCGCCTGCGACACCTTCTACGGCGTCAGCGCCAAATCCGCCGACACCGCGAGCGCCGAGGAGTAGCGGGAATCCATGCCGGAGGGGCTGTGCGGCCCCCTATCGAAGAGCAAGAAACGCGCGGCCGCCTCGTCATGGGACGGCCGCGCTTCTCGTTGCCGACATGCGGGGCACTGCCCGCGTTGCGTCGAGGCGAAAGAAAGAAAGAAGGCCCCGGAGCTTTGCGGCTCCGGGGCCTCGCCATTCAAGCGGGCGCGTTTCTTAGCTGCGGCAGAAACTAGGACAGGATCTGCTTCGCGGCGGCCTCGAGCTTGTCGCGGACGGCCTCGGACTCCTCGCGGGTGGCGCCCACGGAGAAGAGATAGGCCTTGACCTTGGGCTCGGTGCCGGAGGGACGGAAGATGACCTTGTTGTTGCCCTCGAGGCGGTACTCGATCACGTTCGCGGGAGGCAGGGTCTGCGCAGGCTCCTTCTGCAGGCCGGAGACGCGCGGCATCTCGGGGCTTGCGGCGTAGTCGGTCATGCCCTCGACCTTGTACCCGGCGATCTCGGACAGCGGCTCCTTGCGCAGGCCGTCCATGATCTGGGCCATACGCTCGGCGCCGGCCGCGCCCGGGAAGGACGCGTTGACGGTTCCGTTGAGGTAATAGCCGTACTTCTGGTACAGGGCGTCCATGGCCTCGTAGAGGTCCATGCCCTTGGAGGCGTAGTAGGAAGCCATCTCGACGCAGAGCATGGTGGCGACGATGGCGTCCTTGTCGCGGGCGTGGGTACCCACGAGGTAGCCGTAGGACTCCTCGAAGCCCATGAGGTAACGGTCCTCCTCGCCGGCGTCCTTGAGCTGGTCGATCTGGTCGCCGATGTACTTGAAGCCGGTGAGGACGCGGCGCATCTCGAAGCCCCAGTCCTTGGCAAGGGCGTCGGGCATGGAGGACGAGACGATGGTCGAGACGGCGACCTTGGAGGCGACGTCCTCGCCGTTCTCCTTGGCCATGTTGGCCAGCCAGTCCATAAGCAGGACGCCCATCTCGTTGCCGGAAAGAAGCACGTAGTCGCCGTCGTGCGGAATGGCGGTGCCCATGCGGTCGGCATCGGGGTCGGTGGCCACGACGAGGTTGGGCTTGACCTCCTCGGCGAGCTTCAGGGCGAGGTCGAGCGCCGCGCGGAACTCGGGGTTCGGGTAGTTGCAGGTGGGGAAGTTGCCGTCAGGCTCGGCCTGCTCGGGCACGACCGAGACGTTCTCGACGCCGATCTCCTTGAGGATGCGGGTCACGCACTCCATGCCGGTGCCGTTGAGCGGGGTGTAGACCACCGAGTAGTCGGAGCCGGCCTTGAAGCCGGGGACGGAGACCTTCTTGATGTTCTCGATGAAGGAGTCGAGGACCTCCTCGGGCGTCCACTCGACGAGGCCCTTCTCAATCGCCTCGTCGAAGTCCATGGCGCCGGCGTAGGCGGCGAAGGGGTCGGCCTTGGCGATGTTCGCCGAGATCTCGGCCGCGGCCTCGTCGGTGATCTGGCCGCCCTGGTCGTTGTAGACCTTGTAGCCGTTGTAGGCGGCGGGGTTGTGGGAGGCGGTGAGGACGATGCCCGCGGAGGTGCCCAGGTGGCGCACGGCGAAGGAAAGCGTGGGCACCGGCTCGATGCGGGGGTAGACGTAGACGTGGATGCCGTTGGCGGCCAGGATGCCGGCGGCGACCTTCTGGAAGTCCTCGCCCTTGAGGCGCGAGTCGCGGGCAAGCGCGAGCGTCGGGTTCTCGTAGTGCGCGTTCAGGTAGTCGGCGACGCCCTGGGTGGCCTGGGCGACGACGTAGACGTTCATGCGGTTGGTGCCGACGCCGAGCGTGCCGCGCAGGCCGGCGGTGCCGAAGGCGAGGCCGCGATAGAAGGCATCGTAGAGCTTGTCGCCGTCCTCGGCGACAAGGGCGGCGAGCTCCTCGGCCAGGTCGGCCTCCTTAACGTTGTCCTGCCAGACCTTGACGGTCGACTCGATGGACTGGTCCATTGGTTATCCCCCACTCCTCAGTGGCGCGCGAAGTTAGCCGGCGCCAAATTTCGATAGGTGCATTTCATTCTAGGTCGGTCGTCGAAATTGGCGACGAAAAGCTCGGGCGTATCCGTGAACGGTCGACACCCGAGCTTATCTGTGGCGCATTCGGTTGAGAAGCGCGAGGCAACGGTCATGGGCCGAGCGACATACCCCGTCGGACGGGGACGCTCGCCCCAAATCCCGGAGCCTTATCCCCGCTTCACGATATACGCGTGGTGGATCTTCTGGTTTCGCTTGAAGTCCTCGGGGATGGTCTGAGCGGTGATGTCCTCGATGACGACGCCCGCCTTGGCGAGGGCCTCGACGTCGGGCTTGAAGCCGCGCAGGTTGCACGAGAAGATCGCGCAGCCGTTGCGGGTGAGCACGCGGGAGACGCCGATGATGAGCTCGGAGTGGTCGCGCTGCACGTCCCAGCTGGACTTCTTCATGCGCTGAGAGTTGGAGAAGGTGGGGACG